>JBIOHA010000144.1:0-7236 GCA_044448625.1 Chitinophagales bacterium
CTATTTGTGCTGATGCAGCTCCATAAATATCTTCCACTTCCTCCGGGGATGCATTCTTATAAAAAGAAGTTTTATCCTGTGGCAATGTATTTTCATCTACTATTATATATTTATTTACAGGAGAAATTTCTTTAACAAAATATAAATTAGAAATTAGATTTAATTGCTGAGCATTTAATTTACAACTTACCGCATTCAGCCATTTCGATTCCGTTTCAATGAGCACATCAAATAGTTTTAACTGATCAATATATTCAGAATTAACAGGAAGATCGGAATAGGTAACCGGGATATTGAATTTATTTCTACGCTCAATGGCTCTTGGAGATAAATATTCTGCAGGCCGTTGCGTTGAAAATGGTGAATTTGCTTTATCGGTAAAATAGATCCAGTATTTTGATGTTGGTGCCTGCGGGTTTTTTTTATAGAGTGCTATTAACGGGTTATATCCACATTCCCATTTTACCTGCGGGAAACTGTTTACTGAAATAAATAATGCAAGCAATAAAATTAGTTTCCGCATCCTGTTTAATTATAATCTATTATTTTCATCTTGACTGAATATCCGCATTCTGCTCTTTCTTCCCAGGGGCAGGTGGGGCAACTCGTATCCTGCGTCCAGTAATGAAAAAATTCCTTTTGCACGAGCCCCACTCCATTTGCATAGATCTCTTCTGCATACCCGTACCAAATTAAATTGTCGTCACCCGATTGCGTTACTTTAATTGTTTTGTCGAACTCGAATCCATTCACAGAAAAAGGCTGATCAACATCCTCGTATGCATATATCCATCCATATAAATAGGTGAGTCTGTTGCATTCTTCGTTAAATGGAAGATCTTCCAGCCCGCCGAGAAAAATATTTCCTTCCCAGTTTGCACCATTAACAACAGGGGATGTTAACTTAATAAAGCGAAGATTATTTTCTATTTTTTGAATTTGATTCTCAGTGGCGAGCACACTCCATTCATTTTGAATAATCCAGGGCATTGTATCATTTAACCGTGCTGATCGCTCAACTCTATAATTCAATCTCCCATCATTATCATAAAAAGTATCTACCAGCAATTCTTTCACTTCATAATGTGATGAATCAATCGTTCCGATCGTAAAGTACTGGATAGAATCGACAGCATAGGTAATATATTTCCCGATCTCCAGCGGATAATAATCAAACGGGGTTTTTATTTCGCCGGCCGGACCGTCGGGCTGACAGGAATAAAAAGATATTGCAATGAAAAAGGGTAATAAAATTGTGAATGTAGTCTTCATTTTAATATTTGATCTTCATTTCTTTTTGGAATCAGAAAATTAATCTTTAATAAATGAACTCAGGATATGTCCGCCGCCAATTACATCATTGCCTTCATAAAATACCGCACTTTGTCCCGGAGTGATGGCGCTTACGTTTTCATTAAATTCAATGCGCAGCATATCATCCCCTTCCAAGTATAATTTGCTATCTGTGCCTGCATTTTTATAACGTATCTTGGTGATCGCATCATAACCTGCATCAACAGCATCATATTTTTGCATATTCAACTGATGCACAAACATGCCGTTTTTAAATAATTTTTCTTCCCTGCCTAAAACCACTACATTTTTTTCGGGCAATATCTCGGTAACAAAATAGGGTTCACCCAAAGCGATGCCCAGGCCTTTTCTTTGGCCAATGGTATAAAATGGATATCCTTTATGATTTCCCAATATATTTCCTTCAGCGTCGACAAATAATCCACCATCTACTTTTTCCTCCAGACCTTCCACACGTCTTTTTAAAAATCCGCGGTAATCATTATCGGGAACAAAACAAATTTCATAGCTCTCCGATTTATTGGCAAGATCAAAATAGCCCATATCTTTTGCCATTTGCCTGATCTCAGATTTACGGATATTTCCAACCGGGAATTTTGTCCGCGCCATACAAGCCTGGCTCAAGCCCCACAACACATAGCTTTGATCTTTGTTTTCATCCAGCCCTTTCGAAATATAATATTTTCCGTTGTCAGCATTTTTATTCACCTGTGCATAATGCCCGGTTGCAATAAATTCGCAATCCATTTGATCGGCTCTTCTCAATAATGCCTCCCATTTAATATGCGTATTGCATAAAACGCAAGGATTGGGTGTGCGGCCTGCAAGATATTCGTCAACAAAATTGTCGATCACATAATCGCCGAATTCTTCGCGGATATCTACAATAAAGTGGTGGAATTTTTTTTCGACAGCAATTTCCCTGGCGTCGTTAATGGAATCGAGACTGCAGCACCCGGTTTCTTTTTTACTTCCTCCGCTGGTAGCGTAATCCCATGTTTTCATGGTGATTCCCACCACCTCATAGCCCTGTTCATGCAATAGAATTGCCGTAACGGTGGAATCAATACCCCCGCTCATTGCCACTAATATTTTGCCGTGTTTTGACATAAACGCTGCTGTAAAGTTACAGATTTGTGTTGGGACAACTTTGACGGCTATGTATAAGTTCGAACGTGAGGAAAATGTTTTGGGTTAGCAGGGTTTTCAAGGTTTGCAGGGTTTGCAAGGTTAGCAGGGTTTGTTACTGCTAACTGAGACTGCGACTGCCTGCTGGCTTAGACCCGCCTCTTCTCCTCCCTTGAAAAAAGGGGTCAAAAATGCGGAATCTGAATTCCTCTGAATATTTATTACAGCAATCATTTAATTTCAAATTCAGGAAGACCACTCACCGCTCACAATAAAAAGTGACGAGTCACAAATACGAATTACGAGTGACGAATTGGACTGACCGCAAAGCCTTCACTCACCATTCACCATTCACAACTGACCTCACTATCCCCTGCCCCTCATAGATCATCCCGGTATATATCTGCACAAGATCAGCCCCTCTGTTTTGTTTTTCATAAACATCATCGGCGGTGAAAATTCCTCCCACGCCAATCAAAGGAAAATCTTTTCCGAGTTCACGTTTTAAATACCAGAGGATTTCGTTGGATGAATTGAACAATGGTTTGCCACTTAAGCCGCCTGTACCGATCTTATCCAATTTTTCTTTTGAAGTTTTTAACTGGCTTCTGTCGATGGTAGTATTTGTTGCAATGAGGCCGTCGATCATTGTTTGTTTTGTTATTTCTACAATGTCTTTTAATTGTTCTTCAGAAAGATCCGGTGCTATCTTTAGTAAAATTGGTTTGCGTGTTTTTTGGTTATTGATCTCCTGCAATTTATTGAGAATATTTTTCAGGGGTTCCTTATCCTGAAGTTCTCTTAAACCCGGTGTGTTGGGTGACGAAACATTTACGACAAAATAATCTACATGATCAAATAATTTTTCAAAACAGGTGAGATAATCTTTCCATGCCTCATCATTAGGTGTATTTTTATTTTTTCCGATGTTGCCGCCAATGATGATATTATATTTTATCCTCGCCTTAATTACTTTTTTCTTTTTCAAATTTTCCACCATGACATCAACGCCATCATTATTAAATCCCATTCGGTTGATCAACGCTTTATCTTCCGGCAATCTGAATAACCGCGGCTTTTCATTTCCCGGTTGTGCAAGTGGTGTAACTGTTCCGATCTCAATATGACCAAACCCCAATCTTGCCATCAACTCAATATATTTTCCATTTTTATCGAAACCGGCTGCAAGGCCCACGGGGTTTTTAAAATCGAGTCCGAATACTTTCTTTCCCCCTTTCGCCGAATTCAGCACAAATTTCCTGTCGTGGAAATATCCATAACCAGGAATCATAAGCGCAATTTTAAATAACAATAAAGCAAGTGAATGTGCAGTTTCAGGATCGAAGAGAAATAGCAGCGGCTTTAACAGGAGCTTGTACACGGGGTAAAGGTAAAGAAATGAGTAATGAGTGATGAGTGGTGAGTTCAGGGTTGACAGGGTTAACAGGGTTTGCAGGGTTGACAGGGTTTGCAGGGTTTGCAGCTGTATACTGTCAACAGCGACTGCGACTGCCTACTGGCTCACCACTCACCCATTATCTTTGCACCATGGCGCAGATCGCAATTAACATCAAAGAAGGCACATTAAAAAAGGAAGACATGATAGTGGGCATCGACCTTGGAACGACAAATAGTCTTGTAGCGGTAATTGATAAAGATTCAGGACAACCGGTGGCGCTTAAAGATGCGGAAAAAACAGCTATCGTTCCTTCTATTATTTATTTTGGGGAAGGGGGAGATATTGTTGTGGGCAATGCTGCGAAAAACCATTTAATTGAAGATCCGGAACATACCATTTATTCAGTAAAAAGATTGATGGGAAAATCGTATAAGGATGTTGCGGGTTTTGAAAAACATTTTGGATATAAGATAATTGATGATGATACCGAACGACTGGTAAAAATCAAAGTGGGAGATAAATATTATTCCCCAATTGAATTATCATCTTTTATTTTAAAAGAATTAAAACTCAGGGCAGAAAAACTGTTGCATCAGTATATTACCAAAGCAGTGATAACCGTACCGGCCTATTTTAATGATGCACAGCGACAGGCTACACGTGATGCAGGCAAACTTGCAGGGCTTGATGTTTTGAGAATTGTAAATGAACCCACTGCTGCAAGCCTGGCTTATGGATTGGGCATTAGCCCTGACGACGAACAAACGATAGCCGTATATGATCTTGGAGGAGGAACATTTGATATCTCCATTTTAAAAATTCAGAATGGCATTTTTGAGGTGCTCTCCACGCATGGCGATACATTTTTAGGTGGTGATGATTTTGACCGCTTGATAGTTGAATATTGGTTGGAGAAAAATAATATTGATCACAACAGTTTATCCATTCAGCAAAAACAGGAATTAAGACTGAAAGCAGAAGAAGCAAAAAAATATCTAACAGCAAATGATAAATTTATTGATACCATTCATTCAATTGTTTGCCAACTGGATATCAAAACTTTTGAAAAATTAATTTCTCCGCTTGTTGCAAAAACAATTGCAAGTTGTAAAAGTGCTTTAAAAGATGCCGAACTTTCTATAAATGAAATTAATGCAGTAATTATGGTGGGAGGCAGCACGAGAACAGCTTTTGTAAAAAGATCGGTAGCTGAATTTTTTAATAAGGATGTGAATGATAGTCTGGACCCTGATGAAGTTGTTGCGTTAGGCGCTGCAATACAGGCCGATATACTCGCAGGAAATCAAAAGGATATGCTGCTGCTCGATATTACACCATTGAGTTTAGGCATCGAAACAATGGGCGGGCTGATGGATGTAATTATTCCACGCAACTCAAAAATTCCTACTGCAGCAGGAAGACAGTATACAACGAGTTTGGACGGGCAGGCGAATTTAAAAATATCAGTCTACCAGGGCGAGCGTGACCTTGTGCGTGACAACAGGAAGCTGGCTGAATTTATTTTATCAGCAATTCCAGGAATGCCTGCGGGTCTTCCAAAAATTGAGATCATTTTCCAATTAAATGCCGACGGAATATTAACCGTTAAAGCAAAAGAATTGCGCAGCGGAGTGGAACAAATTATTGAAGTTAAACCACAATATGGTTTAACAGAAGAAGAAATGGCTTTGATGCTGCTTGATTCCATTAAAAATGCAAAAGAAGATATGTCAATTCGTGCATTGGTGGAAGCAAAAGTGGAAGCCGAAAATATGATCGCCACCTGTGAACGGTTCGTCACTAAAAATTCAGACTTATTAAATAAAGAAGAACTGGACGGCACAAATAAAAGGATCAATGCTTTGAGAAATATTTTATCATCAGAAAATAAAGATGATATTCATCGGGCAATAGAAGAACTGAATGAATTTACGCGGCCCTTTGCTGAACGATTGATGGATATGGCAATTAGCAAAGCGATGAAGGGAAAAGTTATTTAACAAAAATGGTCACAATAAAAACATTCAGGAGCCTGGCCTTATCACTTGAAGGAACTGAGGAACTCCCCCATTTTGAGAAAACATCTTTCCGCATAAAGAAAAAAATATTCGCAACCCTTGATGAAAAAAACAACAGGGCCTGCCTCATGCTTTCGTTAATTGATCAATCTGTTTTTTCAGCATTTGATAAAAAAATTATTTATCCCGTTCCAAATAAATGGGGGCAAAAAGGCGCCACATTTGTCGAACTAAGCCTGATTCCAAAACCGATGTTGTTTGATGGGCTGCAACAAGCATATAATAATCAGCTTTCAAAAAAATAAGTCATTGCACTTGCGCCACCACCTGATGCTGTTTCCGGGTATGTCAATTTAAGGGATTCGCTTCATTTTCTCATTTACAATTGAAATAAGATCGTTTACCTCAAAGGGCTTTTCCAAATATCCGTCGGCGCCTATTTTTGCAGCAACAACATCAAGATGAGCAATTACTGAGAATAAAATCACCGGAATATCTTTTGTTTCATTATCGGTCTTCAACTTTATTGTTGCTTTTTCACCGCCAAGTGTAGGGAAAAGTATTTCCATCAGTATAAGGGAGGGTTTCATTGTGGCAAGCATGGAAAAAAGCTCCTCGCTTGATTGGCAAATTATTGCCTCAAAATCCTGTTTTTCAAAAATTATCTTGCATATTTCTGCCAGATCAGGATCTTTTTCACAAATAAAAATGTAGTCTTTCATGCTATTTTATAATACGTATGATTCTGAACAGAGTTCTATTCTATAAGTGCTTAACCGGGTATTGTTACAGGTAGAGGAGATAAACCTAATCAGGATTATCGAGACCACGAAATAAATATTTGAAGGTATGCGTATTCCGGGTCACATATGGGACTATACTTTGTGTTTCATTTAAGCACCATATATTGAATTGTAAATCCTCCAATCCCAATTCGAAATTGACAATCCGCAATTCGCAATTCAGTAATCCCAATTCGCAATCCGCAATCCGCAATTCGCAATTGAGTAACTTTATCCCATGTTACAAAAACTTCTCCTCAGGCTGGTAACATATATTCTTGTTATAAGCCTTTTCCCATTAAAAAATTACGCACAAACTGCAGTTGATGTTGAAGTAACTAATGCCGGGCCTTTGCAATATGTGGTGCCGGGAAAATACGCTGTTATCCCTACCGTGGTCAATAACGATATTGATAATTCTATCAGTTATATGGATCTTAACTGGCAAATTGACGGAGGAATAATTCATTCCTGTTTTATCGATGATTTTATGCTGGGATATACCGACCTGTATCCAACTTTTAAATCAAGAATAATTCATAGCGATTCAATAACATTCACAACGACAGGTGCATATGTTTTAAAAATATGGTCC
>JBIOHA010000145.1:0-7218 GCA_044448625.1 Chitinophagales bacterium
ATGTATTTATCGGCATCCGATTCCCAAAGCAAAATCATATTGCGCTTGGGTTGATTGACCATTTCAATAATACCAGCCAAACCACCACCGCCGGCCATGCGATGCCCCTTTTTTTATTGATGGGGGCGAGCTATGAATTCTATTTAAACTTAAAGAAACGTGCCCCCAGGTTCTGGCAAAAAACCGGACTCGAATGGTTCTACCGCTTCACCCAGGAACCAGGCAGGCTGTTTAAAAGATATTTTGTTGACGATATGCAGTTTTTTCCTATAGTTTGGCGGGAGATGCGGAAGAAATAGCAGGCAGTCGCAGTCTCAGTAGGCAGTGGGTTACCTGCGAACATCTAAGTAATCTTCTGGTGGATGCAGTGAGCTTGTCCTTGGAACTCACCGGCGAGGACGCCGGCGCTATGGGGTGTCGCTAAAAGTGATGCTCTCAATGGAGCGGACATTAAACAGTCGCAGTTGGCAGCAGCAAACTCATTACTCATCACTCATTACTCATCACTCATTACTCATTACTCATTACTCATCACTCATTACTCATTACTCATTACTCATTAAAAGTGTGTGTTCTCAAGAGGATCAGGCGTTGAGCGACGGGTTTTCTATCACCAGGGTGAGGTCTTCCATGTCGTCTTCGTCGTTGTCTTTTTTGTCTTTGCAAGATGCGGCGAGGCTCAAAGTGGTAGCCAATGCCACGAAGTAGATGAATTTTTTCATATCAGTGATTATTTTATCCCGAAAATAATAGTTTAAAATAAAAAGAAGGTTTTCTCAACCGGTCGCGGATGTCGATATCTTCAAACATCACCATAATAGTTTCGCGAAGCACCTTGTTGCGGTTTGCCTTGCGGACCACAAAATTGAAGAGCCAGGGATATTTTACCAGCTTCTGCATGCGGTAACTGAGTTTGAGTTCATCCCATAACCGGCGGTAGATGACAGTATCGTAATTGTTTATAAATGCCGCAGAAAAATTATTTTGTTCGATGCAACTTTTTGCCTGGTATGCCGCAACCGATCCGCTAAGCACCGCATTGCCTATCCCCTCTCCTGTAAACGGATCAATTAAACTTGCTGCATCACCGATGAGCATATAATTGGCGCCGCTCAACTTTCTTTTTTTACTACCGAGGGGTAATCCGTAGCCGCGTATTTCATCAACGGGTTCGGCGTTGGCAAATCTTTCTTTTAACTGCGGATATTTTTCGATGATGTTTTTTAATTCTGTTTTTAGATTTATTCTTTTATTGCTGACATAATCTGAGCGCATACCAACACCTACATTGCATAAGCCATCAGCCAGTGGAAATATCCAGAAATAACCGGGCAAAAAATCTTTTAAGAAATGGAGCTCGATATAATTGCCTTCTTTCATACCGGTCACATTTTTATAATACACCCGCAGCCCTGCGCAATGATGCTCTTTTTCCATTTCTATTTTCCCGATCTTTTTCGCGAATTGCGAATGTGCACCACTGCCGTCAATTACCAGTTTTGTTTTTATTGTTATCTCTTTATTTTTTGAGATGCAGGTAAATCCTTCTGCAGTTTTTTCAAACTGATCGAAATCAACTCCTTCTAATAGTTGAATAGAAGATTGTTTTTTTACTTCATCGATCATGAAATTATCGAAGTCGATGCGCTTGGAAATAAAACCCGGGGCAATTTCTCTTTTTTCCGTCGGATCTTTTGGTTTGTTGCGAAACGGAATACTGAGTTCTTCGAGATTGGGTGCAACAAAAGTCACTCCCCAACAATTTAACTGGATGGGATCGAGGCTGAGTTTCTCTACAAATTTTCTGTCGTAACGGTTAAATATTTCCACCACTTTACCACTCAATGCATCACCGCAAATTTTATCTCTCGGGAAAACAGCTTTATCAGCTATAACACATGGAATATTTTCTTTTGCGAGAAATAATGCTGCCATCGCTCCACCCGGCCCGGCACCGAGAATAAATATATTTGTTTCAATTGTTTGCATGAACGGCGGCAAAGATATGTGAAAGGGGAGAAAGGTGGGGAAGGGCTTGAAAGGTGTGAAAAGTGAGAAGGGTGTAAAAGGTGTGAAGGGTTAAAAGGGTTAGAAGGGTTAGCAAGGTTGGGAGGGTTAGTCTGTCGTGTCCTATCACTCGTAATTCGTGTTTCGTCACTCGTCACTTTTTATTGGTTTATTATTTATCCCAAAAAAAAGACCTCGTAGGTTTCATTTGTTTCACAAATGGTTAACCAACGAGGTCTATTCTAAAGCGTAAACACTTGAGCACGTAAACACGTGAACACTTTCAAAACCTCACCGCCAAACTTCCATAAGCAGCAGAGCCCGTAAATGATGCTGGGGAAATTACTCCAAGCAAACTATTGGATCCAATTTTTAGCTGAAGAAAATCGCTGATGTTTTTTGTGATATCGATACCTGCATTAAATCCACCATAACCACCAATATGTGCATTTACTGAAAGTGTTAATTGTAATGGCGTTAATGTTTTTCCTGTTTGAACAAAAAACAAGGGTTTGTATGGCGTATTAAAAATATATTGCGTGCCGAAGGTGAGGTAAAATGTTTTATCGGAAAAAGATTTTGTTGCACTGGCATTTAACCTTGCGGGCAGCGCCTGGCTAAATGCATTATCTTCTCTCACCACACCGAGAATTTCCAGCAATGAATCGCTGCTGCCATTGGTAGTTTCAGTTGATGAGCTAAATAAATTATCAATCTCGATACCTTCGAAACGTTGTGTAGAGTCACCGGAAATTTTTAAAGGATCATTGTTCCAAAAAACAACACCGATATCATTTATCATTGCATTGATGGTAATTTCGGGCCCCTGGAAATATGCCTGTCCGAAAATATCAAAACAAAATCCAGCGCCGGTGAAAGAAGTTAATGAAGGTTTATTTTCTCCCGAAGTGTAAATACTGAAATCATAATCGAAGTCGAGATATCTCCCGTCTTCTGCTGTGAACATTGTTCCAACGGGCGCCTTTACATCCACACCTGAAAGCCCCTGCACCAATCCTGCGGTTGCACCCAATTTAAATCCATTGTAATTATCATCAAATATTTTCAGCATCCCCACTTTATATTCCATTACAGAGGTGAGACTGAATTTTGATTTCGAGAAATCTGCTGTTTCACCCTGCATATCGTAGTTGCCATAAAATGCAACATGAAACAGGTCGTCGGTAAACTGGCTCGATTCTTCAAAATTATATTCGATACCGGCGAGGAAAATATTATCGCCGTCGTTTTTTGATTTCTTCATCATCCATACGCCGTTATAAAAATCGATGCCAATCGTATTGAGGTCAGTTAAATTTTCGCTGGCGTTATTTTTCATCTCTTCAGTGATAAATCCCGATCCGAAAAAGTTTTTTATAAAATCAACGGTAAAACAATTACTGGCAGTGTAGAAACTGCTATGAGCCATGAATACAAAATTGTTATTTTCCATATCTACGTTAACAGGATCAAATATCCCGAATATGGAAGTTGACGGCATATAAATATATTCTGCCGATGATCTTGTTTTTGTAGAATCGGGTGTAGCCTGGGCAAAATGAATAATTGAAAATAAGAAGATCAGGCAAAATATTTTTCTCTCCATCACTAAAAATCAGTCGTGTTAAAAGTGTAATTAATATCGCCAACCAACTGGATGGACATTTCATAATCGCTATATATTTTTACGATCTCACTGCATTCGGGAATTGTTGCCGTATTGAATTTAATTGTTGCCGTTGCCTTTGTTGCATTTAATATCGCATCCTTTAATGTGCCGTCAACGGTTTGATGAATTTCTGTTCCAACTGCTGTATGCACACGGCAATCTTCAGAAATAATTGCGGGATTGATCTTGTTTCCCTCAAAATCAATTGAATCGAGCTTATTACCAAAATCATCCATAAAAACAATATTGATAGATGCGTCGAGGGGGAAAGTATTTTCAGCGAATAAGGTCAGATTAATTGTACCGACACCTTCCGTTCCTGACCCTGCGTCGATGGTAACCGGAAATTCATTTTGCAATGTTAAATTACTTGCAAAGAATTCGAGCGGCATATTTAAATTCAATGCGATATTCAGCCTGCTGGTTTCAATAACAAAATCCTGGTAATTATATTCATTGCCATTCGGGTTTACACTCATCTGCACATCATAAAATAATTTATCGGGAAACATTTCAATGAGGTCATTGATATTTGAATTGGCAGAATTCAATGAGATGGTTGTATATCCGGGAACATATGGATTATCAACTGCCCGGCTCACAGCAATTGGAATTCCAATGGCCGATGGACAATCGAGATAAATTACCTGGCCTGTTTCCGTATTCATAGCACCGAGTGAATTAATTACCACATTACCTCCCGCACCTAGTCCATTTTCAATTTCGAGGTCGACATTAATATCACCAAAATGGACAATGCCGTCAACAAACTGATCAAAAACACCGAGGCCCGCAACAGTATCGGCAACAGCTATTTCATATTGGCCTAAATATCCTCTTAATTCATTCGGAACAATTGATTCCAAACCATAAATTACATGTAAACTATCTTCTAAAGTAATATGTGTTGCAACTCCCGTATAATGAATGCTTGCACTAAATTCCTGGTAAAAAGTATTTACACTGGTGCCATCACTTCCTCGGAGATCAATGGTATATCCGGAAATATCGAATGGCTCATCAACTGTTGCATGCGGAGGCACAGTAGTTAGAATGTGAACAGAATTTCCCAATGAATCAACTGCATAAGGAATATCATAAACAATATGAATGGTATCGTTCATATTATTTACAACATATATCACCACTAATCCACTTTCAATACCCATCATTGTAAATTCCGGCCCGCCCATATCATATTCCACATCGTTCGCATTATTAATTAAATTTTGTTCGGGAAAAATAGCGGTAGCTTCTATCAGGTCCATATCATATGCACGAAGCTGAACAACTAATGCATCGCTTGTATCAATGAAAACAGAATCGGTTCCGCTGCCGGGAGTTCCAAAATGTTCTATTTCTGCTTTTAAATTTCCATCCACCGTCATACCGTCGAGCTCTACTGTATAGGTGACAGGTACTCCTCCTGCAGGTATGATATCAAAAGTAGTATCCATTATTATTTCACCATCCACTCCGGAGTTGGATAAAATAAAATGGGCATCTACGATATCAACAGGTAATCCATTTCCAACAGATAATTCAAGAAAACCATCGCTGAATGTTGCTGTCTGAAAAAAACTTGTTGCATCAATATGTGTAGTATCGGTTGAAAGATCCAGAATTTCAGCAAGAATTAGGGAGTCGCCGTTTGAAGCAATAATTAATGTCCCTAACGGAAAACCAAGATCGTTTGCAATATCGCCGAGAGTAATTGCAATTTCCATTTCCTGATCTTCCAGCGTAAGTGAATCGAGTGAAACGAAATATTCCACCGAAGTATCCGGAATTTCGATGGCCTCTTTGGTTAGATCGTAATCCAGCAATTCACTTTGGTAAACCAGGGTAACCGACTCATCGTCTTCTATCACAGCAAGGGTATCGGGTACGAGATCGTAAATGGTGAGATCACCTTTTATAATGGGGGCAAGAAAACGCGTATCCCAACCTGTATCGAGACTTCGCCGGCATGAGGCCAGAATCAGAAGTGCTAATGTGATGATGAGGAGACCTTTTTGCTTTAACGCCATTATGTGGTGAAGATAAAAAATATTTTAATGCAGTTGCATGAGCACAGGCTGTTGGTGGCATGTGAGTTATATCTGACGGAGATTAACGGCGAGACCCTCTCCTTTGTGACCGTCATTCCTGACAGATCGACGAAGGAGATCGAGATCCGGAATCCCACACGGGATGCGGATGAACAATAATTGAAACTGGACTTAAATAACTGGTATACTGATGGGATTCCGGATAAATGCTCCTTTGGTCGCATTTTCCGGAATGACGACATAATTATTCACGGACATTTCAAGTCAAGCGACTTGGAATGTCCCTAAATTAAATCTTCAACCTCTCCTTAATACTTCCTAAATGTCCTTTTGGAATCGCATCAATCAACCTTCGTGTATACTCTTTTTGGGGATTGTTATAGATCTCATCTGCCGGGCCCATTTCTTCAATCACGCCTTTATTCATCACCACCATTCTGTCGCTCATGAATTTTACAACGCTGAGGTCGTGGGAAATAAATATATAGGTGAAATTAAATTCGTTGCGCAACTGAATTAAAAGATTGAGCACCTGTGCCTGCACACTTACATCGAGAGCAGAAACAGATTCATCACAAATAATAAATTGAGGGTTGAGTGATAATGCACGTGCAATACAAATGCGTTGGCGCTGGCCACCCGAAAATTCGTGCGGATAGCGATTATAGAAATCTGCCTTCAATCCTGTTTTTTCCATTAGCTCGATCACTTTTTCTACCCGCTGTTTATTGGTGGAATATAATTTATGCACTGTCATCGGTTCTTTAATAGCTGCGCCGATGGTCATGCGTGGGTTCAATGATGAATAAGGATCCTGGAAAATGATCTGCATATCTTTTCGCAGCGGTTTCATTTCATTATCAGAATATGCTAAAATGTTTTTTCCCCGGAAAATTATTTTCCCTGAAACAGGATCCACCAACCTGATGATGGTTCTTCCCAAAGTTGTTTTTCCGCATCCGGATTCTCCAACGAGGCCAAGTGTTTCGCCGGGATAAACATTAAATGAAACATCGTCAACCGCTTTTATCCATTCAGTAACTTTTCCAAAAAATGTGGTATGTGCAGGGAAATATGTTTTAATACTTTCAATCCGCAGGATCGGCTCCTGCTCAGTTAATTTATTTAACCGTTCTTTTGTTTCGGCAGGTGAAACAATATTTGATTTAATTACCTCTTCAATCGAATGACTTTTTTCAATGAGATTTCCTTCAGCATCCTGTTCCATAAAATCAGCAATGACAGGTAATTTTTTTAAGCGAATGCCCAGCGGTGGGCGACAAGCCATTAAACCAATGGTATAAGGATGTTTTGGATTTTCAAAAATTTCGAGCACTGTTCCCTGTTCCACAATTTTTCCTTTATACATCACCAGCACCCGGTCGGCAATTTCAGCAATTACGCCAAGGTCGTGTGTAATAAAAACGATTGAACTATTAATGGTGCGCTTGAGACCGGCCATTAATTCGAGAATCGTTTTTTGCACTGTTA
>JBIOHA010000146.1:0-7161 GCA_044448625.1 Chitinophagales bacterium
GATCAGCACTGTTATAATGGAAATTATATGTTCCAGCAACAGATGTTTCATTAAATATTGTGTTTATCCGCTGTCCGATCATGTCAACTATTTCAATTTTCACATCTGCATTTGATTGGAGGATATATTTTATTTCCACTTCATTTTGCGCAGGGTTAGGAGATAATTGTACTCCGCCAAAAATATTTTCCTCCTCAACGGTTGTAAGTCCGCAGGCACCTTCAGTATAGAACATTACACCATGATGGAATTGTGCTACACATGCATTCTCATATGTTACTCCATCGCAACCGCAAACAGGGTCTCCATCAAGACAGTCTTCATCAAGATTAATGAGCGCAGAATCAATGCAATCATCACCACCACCGATAAATATTTCCTCACAATATTCATCAAAACATTCAGTGCCATCTTCACCAATTGTGATACAAATAATATAAATGCCCGGTTCAGTATATAAATGTTCAGGATCAATATCTTCACTCATACCTCCATCGCCAAACATCCAATGGAAAGTTTCAGATCCCGGTCCGGTACCTTCTGATGTATTGGTGAAATTAACCATCCATCCATCAGGAGTTTCAGTTATACTTTCTATTTCAAATCCGGCAGTGCATGGAGCAGGATCACCTTCTATGTGAATTTCCTCGCAATGTGTATCTATGCAGCTATCAGTGGTAATAATTGTGAGACAAACTTCATAAGTACCTTCAGCGGTATAAGTATGCGTTGTTGTTGCACCGGTTCCTGCATCACCATCATCAAATGACCAGATATAACTAATAATACCAGCACCACCACCATCAGCATCTTCGGTAAAGTCCACAGTCAATCCATCAGCAATCCATTCGAAATCTGCTTCGCATTCACCCTCATCGCCATCTAAAAATATTTCATTACAATATTCACTGGTGCATCCATCGGCCGTGGTAATTACAACACAAATTAAATATGTTCCGGCATCTGCATAAAGATGTTCGGCATCATAAGTTGTTGCTGTTGATCCATCACCAAAATACCACACCACTGAAATAATATCAGCATCTGCTGTTGATGTGTTTTCAAAATTTACGATCCATCCATCAGGAGTTAATTCCATTGAGATCACTTCAAATTCTGCATGGCAATCGCCACCACCACCGATGGCTTCCACTGATATTTCATGGCAATAAGTAGAGAAGCAACTATCGGCAGTCATAATGGTTAAGCAAACAATATAATCGCCTTCAACCGCATAGGTATGATCAGGATTTGGATCATCAGCCACAGCACCGTCGCCAAATGTCCAGTAATAATGTATGATATCCGCACCACCTCCATCAGCAGTTTCGAAGAAATGTACAGTAAGACCATCTTCAGTAAATTCAAAATCAGATTCACAATCTCCGCCGCCTTCCATAACAGTAACTTCATAACAATAATAATCAACGCAACCAAGCGCAGTGGTAATTGTTAAACAAACATTATATGTTCCTGGATCGCCATATTCATGTGTCGGGTTTGCATCATCCGAAATTGAACCATCACCAAAATCCCAATGATATTCAATTACATCACCTGTTGCTGTTTCATAAAAATGCACGGTAAGTCCGTCAATAGTAAATTCAAACTCAGATGCGCAATCATCAGCACCACCACCTAAAACTTCTATTTCATTGCAGTAATAATCAACGCATCCATCTCCGGTTGTAATGGTGAGGCAAACAAAATAGACACCGGGCTCTGCATATTCATGCCATGGATCTGAAGGACCACCTGTAGTTGTTTCTGTATAAAAAGTACCATCACCAAAATCCCATGCATAAGTAACTTCATCAGGTTCAGGATCAACCCATCCATAAAAATGAATAAGCGTGCTATCACCATCAATAATTTCCCACATTGCGGTACAATCTGCATCACCAACAATTAATACATCATCACAAAAAACAAAAATGCATCCGCCATCAAAATAAACTGTAAGGCAAACATGATAAGTACCCGGAGGGCCATAGGTATGAATTGGATTTGCGTCGCTGCTGGTAGAACCATCACCAAAATCCCAATGATATTCGATTACATCTCCCGGACCCGGATCAGTGCTGCTTTCGAAATAAACGGTTGCCCCGTCAACTTCATAATCAAATGTGGCAGAACAATCACCACCGGCAATATCAATTCCTACAGAATGACAAATATCAGATGTGCATCCGTCAGATGTGGTAATAATTAAACAAACATTATAAAACCCTGCAACATCATATTCGTGTATGGGATTTTCAAGAGTAGAAGTTGCTCCATCACCAAAACTCCACGACCAGCTAATAATTGTTCCTGTAGCATATGAAATATCGTCAAAAAATACTATCGGGTCACCGCTGAATACAAATGCAGCTTCACATTCTCCAACTCCTCCGATGGTAACTGCATAGCATGTCATACAGTTACCGTCTACTGTGCTGATTTCGAGACAAACGTTATAGGTCCCTTCCGCTGCATAGGTATGAATGGGGTTCGTAACTGTAGATGTTCCGCCATCACCAAACGACCACGACCATGAGGTAGGAGAACCATCGGAGTCATCGTCAAAATGAACGGTCAATCCATCAATAGTAAATGTAAAATCAGCGTGGCAATCAACTCCACCACCGATAACTATCTCTTCGCATTTATAACTTTCGCATCCACATGCTGACTCCATCACAAGGCAAACAGTATATGTACCTGGTGCTCCATAAATATGTGCCGGATTTACTTCAGTTGATGTAGACCCATCACCGAAGGTCCACGAATAATATGTTTCGCAACTATCGGTTTCAGATGTATTAAAAAAATCAACTGTTGCTCCGTCAGCAATAAATTCAAAATTTGCATCGCAATCGGTCGCGAGCAGAGGAGAAATTGTAAGGAATAAAACAAAAATTTGTGTTAAGATCTTTTTCATAGTAGTTATTTAATAATGTATTATAATAATTATTCAGGGGTTTATTTTAATTAATGTTGAATGATAACTTTCCTTGTTACCATTAAATCATCTGTTTTAATATTGATTATATAAGTTCCGGAAGGGATGGTATTCAATTCAAATGAAATAATTTCGTTATTTATATTTTTTGTTTCGATCGTTTGTCCGTACAAATTTTGCAGCCTGCAAATTCCTGAAATATTTTCCGGCGAATAAATATTTAATATATCGTTTGCTGGATTAGGATAAATGCTGATCTGATATGGAATGATATCTTCCACATTATCTATTATCTGGTAAACAACAACTGAATCGCAAAGCGGGTTGATATTTACAGGATTGCCTAAATTATTTATTGTTTGTGGAAACTGGATGCAGAAACTTGCAGTTTCGGTGATCTCGCTCATCAATTTGCCAGCGATATTATCTTCCATTACGAAACTCACCTCACCGAAATTTCCGGATCCACTTCTTGAGATTTGATTTTTTCGTGTAACGGCAACGCTCACAATTCCATTTACTGTGTCATTTGATTGAAGTGAGATGAGGTCGATATCAGATATGCCAAGCCAGCTGGAATTAAAAGTGACTTTAATGCTTGATGGAACAATCAGCGTGTTATCATATTCCAGTTCGAATGCAATACCATAAATATTTGAAGCGGGAATTGAATCAGTTCCAAAATTCAGTGGAATAATTACTTCACTACCTGCTTCTACTGTGTCGGAAAAAAATCCAACCCCCAATGCAGGGTCTGCCGGCCCACCGATAAATACCTCAGGAATATATGTTCCATGTGTCTGGCCATAATTATTCACTATCACAATAGTGTCGAGTTCATTGATTAAACCGTCGCCGTTGCAATCGGCAAATTTAGGGTTTGGAGCTATTACATATTCAGGATCATCATCCCATTCATCACAAAAAGAACCTTCCCATGAGCCATCTTCATCATATCTTACCGGCCCGGAATTACCATAAAAAACACCGATGGGTAAAAGGTCTATATAATTGCAAATGCTGTCAACATTTGCATCTCCCGGCCATACACAATTTGTACTGCCATCAACAATGATATTGACGATCCCGATATCACAAAAATCATCCTCCCCGCATACTTCATAAATTATGACATCAGTGCCCGTAAAAAGCGGGGAAACGATAATGAGAATGGTACTGTCGCCCTCTTCAGAATAAGTGATATCTGTTGATACAGGGCCGATCAGCACATCAATTTTCAACTCTTCACCAGGATCGAGGTCGATGTCGTTGGCAGCCACATTCAGGAAAATCAGGGTGCCCTCACAGAGTCCAACGGTATCGTCAACAGCAATTGTAGGAGTTTGTGCGTTGGTGCTCAAAGCAGCACAACAAAGCACCATACCCGCACCAATAGGTTTTATAAGTTTAAGGAGTTTCAGGTAAAACCTCATTTTATCGCGTTTAACTATTTAGTCAATGTAAAGAAACCAATCGTTTGAGCAACTAAAAAATACATTAATCCATACTTTCCATCGATTTCCAAGCATATTTTTAATATTTCGTTGCCAATTTAAGGTGAGCAATTTTCCCAACCTTTTGATTTTCAATGCTATGAATTGATGTCAGTTGTTTTATTTTATAACCTAAATTACCGTTTTTCCGAAAATATTGAGGTAATTTTCCGCTCATTTTAAGCGGATACAGGATGCATAAAAGTAAGATGGCTGATATGCTGAAAAATTTCAGCAGCAAGGATTTGAACAGGTTCCGGGAATATTTAGCTTCCCCACTTGTAAATAAGGATGAAGAACTCCTGATCTTTTATGATCATATTAAAAAATACACCCCTGATTTTGAGTCGAAAAATGCAGGCAAGGAGCGGTTATTGAAAAAAGGTTTACCGGGAATGAAATTGACCGAAAAAAAGCTGGGTTATCTCATGAGTGACATTGTGGAGCAGGTTGAGGGATTCATAAAATATAACGCATATAATGAAAATGAACTGGAGGGATATTGCAACCTGTTAAGCGTTTATAATAAATGGGAAAATAATAAACTCTTTGATCAAACATTAAGGGACGCAAGAAAACATCTGGAAAAAGATCCCTTTCGAAATGCGCCATATTTTTACAAAGAATATTTATTACAAAGCGAACTCAATTTATTTTTCGACAGGCAAAAAAAGAGAGCTTATGATGCGAGTTTGCAGAAAGCGACCGACTTTCTTGATTTGTTTTATTTCGCAACCAAATTAAAATATTCCTGCGAACTTATCAATCGTCAGAAACTGGTGGCAACCGATTATAAATTGCGCCTTTTAAAAGAGATCTCTGAACATTTGCGTGAAATCAGTTACGATGAATATCCCTCCATAACCATTTATTATCAGATATTGATGACATTTATTGAGAATGATAATATCGAACACTTTGAAAAACTGAAGAAGTTGCTGGAAGAACATGCCGATAAATTTCCCGCTGATGAAGCAAAAGATATGTATGCTTATGCACAGAATTATGCCATCAGGAAAATAAATTCTGGTGAAGATAAATACCTGAGAGAATATTTTAATTTATCAAAACAGGCCCTGGAAAAAAAGCTGCTGATGGTTGATGGATATTTATCGCCCTGGACTTATAAAAATATTGTAATAGCAGGATTAAGGGCAGGAGAATTTGAATGGACCGAGCACTTCATAAAAAATTATAAGAACCAATTGAATGCAAAATTCAGAAGCAATGCATACAATTATAACCTCGCTTATCTTCTTTTTTTTAAAGGGCGATATGGTGATGCGCTCAAATTAATTAACCAGGTTGAATTCACCGATATCTTTTATGCCCTCGACAGCCGCACTATGCTTATTAAGATCTATTACCAGATGGAAGAACACGACCCGATGCAAAGCGCAATTGAAGCATTTAAAGTATATATCCGCAGAAATAAAACACTGAGTGAAAATGTAAAAATATTGTACAGCAACTTTCTGAAATACATTGATAAACTCAGCAGGCTTACTAAACGTGACAAAAATAAACTTACCGATCTGATGGCTAGAATACAGGAAACAAAACAGGTGGCCGATCTTAGTTGGCTAATGCAAAAAGTAAATGAAAAATTAACAGAGAATAAAAGAAGAAATTAATTGAAGTGTGAAGGTAAAAATATTATTGGTCGCTATCACCTAATTGGCTGAAACCTGACATCACTATTTCCATATCACTTGTTACACGATAATCACGGGCATAAATAAAATTTATACGGGTGGCCATTTGCTGATCAAGCAATGGTTGTTTTACATGATTTAGTGGCTGGAGGATACCCGTTTTTAATACGGGAAGTGCTGTTTGGTTTAACTGATTCATATCAGTTCCGGAAGGTGAAACTTCCATTCTCACATAACCTACCCAGGTTTTTTTATTCGACAATACCCTGAATATATTTTTAATAAATCCAATTTTGTTCTGGACAAAAAAAATGGAAACCGGCAGGCTGAGCAAACAGCCTGCAGCAAAACTCAGATCAAATATTCGTTTGTTTCTTTTTTGCTCGGGCAATGCGATCTTCAATTGAATATCTACTGTATAAATATCACCTGCAGTATTTTTTGAATTGCTGCCTATAATGCTAAAACTCTGATCGGGAATAATTTTAAAATCAATCTGCTGACCGAGCATCACCATCCAATTGATGATCTGCTGACTTGAAATATCTTTTGCACAAAATATTAATTCGTTGGCTTTATATACAGCTATCAGTTCTTTCAATACAGTAATA
This sequence comes from Chitinophagales bacterium, assembly GCA_044448625.1. Classification (GTDB taxonomy): domain Bacteria; phylum Bacteroidota; class Bacteroidia; order Chitinophagales; family BACL12; genus UBA7236. The sequence continues at coordinate 6,704 of JBIOHA010000146.1, forward strand.
TCTCCAAGGTCGAGATCGGAATTTATTTTCTGTTCATTTGTATGCACATACCCAACTATCTGGTTTCCCAACTGGAGCTGATTTAAAAGCTGGTGAGCACGTTTTGATTCTTCCCTGTTTCCGATGATAAGGATTTTTTTATCGGGCTCTTCGCCAAAACGGAAATTGCGATGCTTGATAAAATGAATTAACGAACGGCTTATGATCAGCAGGAATGTATTCAAAGCCGCCCCCGCTATGATCATTCCCCTTGAAAAACGATACTGCTCAGGAAGAAAACCATAAACGGCAGCAATGATCACAGTTCCCCAAAACAAACCCCTGATGATCTTTGAAATATTTGTCGTTTTGTCATAGCCGCCACTGATATAAATAGATAATATCCAAATGATAATATAAAGCGGAACATTGATCAATAAATATTCAACCGGGTATTGACCGCCTTCAATATATTTTAC
>JBIOHA010000147.1:0-7144 GCA_044448625.1 Chitinophagales bacterium
GCGGAATGAGGTTAATTAGCAGATTAGCAGTTGGGGCCCAGCATCCAGTATCCAGTATCCAGCATAAGCTGCGTATTAGTTCTCATGCTTTCTCAAGATATCCGGGAGGTACGGTTACTATCAGCACCTGGTTTATTACCTCGAGGCGCACAATAAAATGTTTTTCATTTTTAATTTCAATCAGCTCACCTTCGAGATCTTTCAGTGGACCGAAATTTATTTTTACTTTTTCTCCGGGTGTAAAAATATCCGGCGACGATTCCATATGAAATCCGGTTTGAATAAAACGCTGTATAGATTCGATTTGCTCATCTTTAACTGAAGCATGTTTTTTTTCATGCCGAACGAAATTGACTACACCTTCTATCATGCGTATCAAAGTAAATTGGGTGGGGTCGATCCTCGCAAATATATATCCATTGAACAACGGCACCTGCACCTGCTTTTTTCTATCGCTCCACTGGCGCATTGTTTTTATCAAGGGAAGAAAAACTTCAAAACCTTTTTTCTCCATCCGCTCCTTTACTTTTTTCTCTGTTCGCGACTTCACATATAAAACATACCAACGCGGGTCCGGATCATATTTAATTTCAGGAATTGGTTTTGAAACGGCCATAACTTCTGGTGAGATAATTATTTTTTCTTGATCAATAATAAATCGCGGACCTGATAAATCCGTTCAATAGTGTCAACTACCTTCATTCCTTCTTCAGCGGTAGTGGCGACTTTACTCTTGTTATTTAATACATCGATAACGTTTTGTATGATGAAATGATGATTCGCTGCTGAACCGGTATAGCTGCCATAATCATTGGCCGCATTTGTTTTTTCAAGCTGGGGCATTTTATAATTTTTTATGTCGCAATAAGTAACCTCATTCATATATTGCCCCCCGATCTCTACTGTGCCCTTTTCCCCAATTATTTTTAAACTGCTCTCAAAATTTTTATCATAAATGGCGGAAGAATAGTTAATGCTTCCAAGGCTTCCGCTTCCGAAAGAAAAATTAATTAGACCTGAATCTTCAAAATCAGTGAGTTGATGGTGATTAAAATCCGCGAACATCGCCGATATATTTTTAATATCACCAAACAACCAGATCAACGTATCAATAAAATGAGAGAATTGGGTAAATAATGTACCACCATCTAGATCTTTCTTGCCATGCCATGTATCCTTTGAATAATATCTTTCATCGCGGTTCCAGAAGCAGTTGACCTGCACCATATAAATTTCTCCCAGCAATGCTTCATCAATAATTCCTTTTATCCAAACAGATGGCGGCGAAAACCTGTTTTGCATTACACAAAAAACTTTTTTTCCGGCAACAGCTGCCGTTTCAATAATTAATTCGCAATCTTTTTTATTTAATGCCATTGGTTTTTCGATCACAACATGCCGGTTACTTTTTAATGCCGCGATCGCATGTTCGGCATGTAATCCGTTTGGCGTGCAAATGCAAATAACATCAATATCAATTTTGCTATTTACCAGATCATCAACAGAAGTAAAAAAAGGGATCTGATAATTATTTAATCCCAATTTTTCCATTGGCAAAATATCGCATAAAGCAACCAATCCTGCGTCGGGTGTTTTGACGATCATTTCAGTATGACGTTTCCCGATATGGCCACAACCCACTACTGCAAATTTTATTGTATTCATTATTGGTTGGTATAGAGGTATCAGAGTTTCGTAACGATATTACTTTCCAATTGGTAATGCTCGCCTGAAGTTTCGCACACAGCGATTCCGGCATTAAAAATTAATTTGCTTCCGTGTTCACTCATCCATCCGGAAAATACTGCCGGGTTTCCGGTTACTATTGCATAATCTTCAATATTTTTTGTAACCACAGCGCCTGCACCCACAAACGCAAATTTCCCGATAGTGATACCACAAATAATTGTTGCATTGGCACCAATGGATGCACCCTTTTTTACCAGCGTTTTTTTAAATTCATTTTTTCTTACAACGGCACTTCGCGGGTTGATCACATTTGTAAAAACCATCGACGGTCCCAGAAAAACATCATCTTCACATACAACTCCTTCATATATGGAAACATTATTCTGGACTTTCACATTTTTTCCCAATATTACTGCTGAAGCAATAAAAACATTCTGACCAATTGTACAATTTTCGCCAACTACACAATTTGGCATGAGATGCGAAAAATGCCATACATGAGTGCCATTACCAATCCTGGCACCATTATCCACTACCGCCGTTTCATGAATAAAATAATTTTTCACACCATTCGAGTTGTTGCAAATATAAGAGTTTGCAGGATGCATTATCTTCGCAACACCAATGCGACGGCTCTTTTTTCTCATATTTGTTTATGTTGTGATATGCTTTTTGCAGTTTGGTTGTAAACGTGATTTTGCCGGTGAAGAACTGATCAATCAAGCCCCGGAAACATATACTGTGGTAGATACAATTATCCGCTTTGGCGACGATAGACTCGAAAGCGAGGTGAAGCTCGAATGGTGGGGAGATGATATTGATGGTTTTATTACCGGATATGAATTTACTTTTGACGAAATAATTACGGAGTCAACACTCTGGATGTTCACCGAAGCGCAGGACAGCACTTTTATTCTTGCTCCCCCCGCCGGTGAAGATTCATCTGATTATATTTTTACCATCAGGGCCATCGACAATCTGGGCGAAAAGGATCCAACACCTGAGCGACTCGTTATTCCTGTAAAAAATTCTCCACCGGAGGTTGTCATATATAATGGAATTAATACACCGGTTAAATCTTTTCCGGTATTAAAATTTTATTGGGAAGGATCTGACCCCGACGGAGAAGAAAATCTCAGCCAATACGAATTATATATTAATGATACCACCGGCTCACCTTATATCGTTGACAGAACAGTTTCATCAGTGATCTTTGAAGCACAAAATCCGGAAGCGGTAGATCTGGTTTGTAATGTTTATCTTAATTCTTCAACCATTCCAAATGTAAATACAATTGAAGGATTGAAATCGAATACATGGAATAAATTTTTTATTCGTGCAGTTGACCAGAGCAATGTAAAAAGCAGTTTTGCATTTTCCGATTCGGTATTTGTAAAAAAAGTAAACAGCAATATTTTATTGGTGAACGGATACAGCACGCTTGCGAATGAAAGTTTTTATGGCAGCCAATTGATCAGCAACGGGTTTTCAGTTTTTGATACCTTACAAATATTTGAGCAATCGGCAGGATCATACACCCAACAATCAGCAGATAATATCACCCAGGGGAAAGTGTTTGATCTTTTTGATGTGATCGTGTGGTTCAGCAACGATGCGAATAATTCATTTTCTCTTGCTCAAAAAACCACGGAAGCATTTTTTAATTCCGGAGGTAAAATGCTGATGAGCGTTTATATTTCATCATCATTTGATCCGCTCAGCAATTTCCTCGATTTTACACCGATAGCCTCGTTGGTGGATCCTGTGGATACTACACTGATACTCGATCTTGGCGACAGCCTTGTCCCGGTCGACATCACTTACCCTTCATTGCAGGGAACATCAATTGTTGGGATAGTGAAACCCATTAATCTTCAAATCGGCGCTGTTCCATTATATAATGCAACCCTGACTGCAAAGGATAATATTAATCTCACATTTACACCCTGGATGGGTAATTCAATCGTAATTGCAAAAAAATCAGACATAGCAGGGAATACAAATTTTGTGATCTCAACACTTGAATTAAATAAATTGGATGGGTTGATGAATGTTGATGATTTTTTTCAAAAAGTATTAATTGATGAATTCGGCCTCTGATAAATTGATGAAGGAAAAAAAGAATGTCGCCATTTTAGCATCGGGTACAGGTTCAAATGCCGAAAATTTAATTCAATATTTTGACGGTCACCCATCTATCCGTATTGCGCTGATCGTTACAAATAATAAAGATGCCGGTGTAATTAAGATCGCAGAAAAATATAATATTCCATACAGGATATTTTTAAAGCAGGAATGGTGGGATACTTTTAATATTATCTATGTGTTTGAGGGATTTAAAATTGATCTTATTGTCCTTGCCGGTTATCTTTCCTTAATTCCCACAGAATTTATTGAAGCATTTAAAAACAGGATCATTAATATCCACCCGGCACTTTTACCCAAATACGGTGGAAAAGGGATGTTCGGGAATCATGTTCACCGCACCGTTCTCTACAACAAGGAAAAAGAAACAGGTATCACCATTCATGAAGTAGACGAGATATATGATAATGGAAAAATATTACTGCAGGAAAAAATACCAATCGCCCCCGATGATGATGCAAGATCAATTGAAAAAAAAGTCAGGCAACTTGAATATAAATACCTCCCTTTGGTGGTGGAAAAACTGTTGCTAAAAAATGAATGAACCATTATTTCTTTTTTGAGATGTGTTTATTGCGATATATTTTCCATATAGGCAATTAACTTTGTGTTTTCGAAAATAATTTTTTTATCATGCAATTTCCTGTTCAGATAAAGTCAGCTTTAATTTCAGTTTATTATAAAGACAAACTTGAACCCCTCGTTAAAAAACTCGATGAAGCCGGTGTAACCATTTATTCGACAGGAGGAACTGAAAAATTCATCAGCGACCTGGGGGTAAAGGTTATTGCGGTGGAAGACCTTACCGGCTACCCCGGCATTTTGGGGGGAAGGGTAAAAACCTTGCATCCTAAAGTATTTGGTGGTATTCTGGCAAGGCGTGATCATGCCGATGACAAGGGCCAGCTTGAGCAGTATAATATCCCTTTAATTGATCTTGTGATCGTTGACCTCTATCCTTTTGAAGAAACACTTAGATCTGGCGCTACAGGAATGATATCATTGAAAAAATTGATATCGGTGGAGTTTCACTAATAAGAGCTGCTGCAAAAAATTTTAATGACGTTGTAATAATTGCTTCAAAAAATGATTACGAACCATTGCTGGAAATATTAATTGCTCAAAATGGAATTACTTCTCTCGAACAAAGAAAGGATTTTGCAGGAAAAGCTTTTGAAATAACATCGCATTACGATACTGCTATTCGCAATTGGTTTGGCGAAAATGAAAATTTTACTGTGAATTTTTCACCTGAAACACCAATGCGTTATGGCGAAAATCCGCATCAGCAGGCCGCATTTTATGGGCAACTTGATGCAGTTTTTGAGAAGCTGCACGGAAAAGACATTTCATTCAACAACCTCGTTGATATTGAGAGTGCCGTGTTTTTAATGGAGGAATTTGCTGTTGAAAAAGAAAATGGCCTGTCCACCTTCGCTGTTATAAAACATACCAATGCCTGCGGCCTTGCCACCGACGCTTCTCTGGAAAATGCCTGGAAGAAAGCTTTGTCGGCCGACCCGGTTTCTGCGTTTGGCGGTGTTTTGATCTGCAATTCAAAATTGGATACCTCAACAGCAGTGCATATAAATGAATTATTTTTTGAGGTGATGATAGCTCCTGAATACGAAGCGGGTGCTTTGGATATTTTAAAAACGAAAAAGAACAGGATCATTTTAAAACAAAAATTATTCTCTTTCCCATCCAGGCAATTTAAGAGCCTCTTGAACGGAGCACTTGTTCAGGATCGAAATATTAAAACAACATCCAACAATGATCTTAGGTTTGTGACAACAAAACGACCTTCCAATGAAGAAGTCGAAGATCTTTTATTTGCTGAAAAAGCAGTAAAGCATCTCAAATCGAATGGAATTACACTTGTAAAAAATAAACAATTGATCGGTTGTGGAACGGGACAAACTTCTCGGATAGATGCCTTGAACCAGGCGATTGCAAAAGCAGAAAAATTTGGATTCTTTGTAGCAGGGGCGGTCATGGCAAGCGAAGCTTTTTTCCCCTTCCCCGATTGTGTTGAAATAGCCCATAAGGCCGGCATAACGGCTGTGATCCAACCTGGGGGCTCTGTCCGCGACCAGGAGTCGATTGACTATTGCAACGCCCATGGTCTTTCGATGGTGCTAAGCGGGGTGCGCCACTTTAAACATTGATTCCGTTCTTTTATGTTTTCCAGCCCGGAAAAAACAGTTTGATCAACAGCAAAATGCAAATTTGATTTCGACCATAATTATTAAAAAACTGATTTGTAGAATTACCAGAAATCAAAATAATAATCTTCATCCATTATTCATACTGCGCATAAAATAATTTGATTCGACCGACAATTTTCCGGACATTATTTTTAAAATAATCCGCACAATAAAAATCATTTATCGCGTTTATAAAATATATTCGACAAATTATTGGAATTTAGAGATCAAATTCATAACAACACTTAATTTTGCACCTTTATAAACTTTGTAACCGGACATGGGGATTTTTAACTTTCTTACGCAGGAAATTGCAATTGATCTCGGCACTGCTAACACATTGATTATCGCACACGATAAAGTAATGGTTGACGAACCGTCGATAGTTGCTATTGACCGGAAAACTGAGAAAGTTATTGCCGTTGGAAAACGGGCGATGCAAATGCATGAGAAAACCCACGAGAACATCAAAACCATCCGCCCGCTTCGCGATGGGGTTATTGCCGACTTTAATGCCGCCGAAGCCATGATCAGGGGAATGATCAGTATGATATTTCCCAAAAACAGGCTCTTTAAGCCCTCACTGGTTATGGTTATTTGCATCCCATCGGGTATTACTGAAGTGGAGAAACGTGCAGTGAAGGATAGTGCTGAACAAGCAGGAGCAAGGGAAGCATGGCTGATACACGAACCAATGGCTGCAGCTTTAGGTATTGGCCTCGATGTTCAGGAACCGGTTGGAAATATGATAATTGATATTGGAGGCGGAACAACAGAAATTGCCGTTGTTGCACTTTCAGGTATCGTTTGCGATCAAAGCATCCGGGTTGCGGGAGATGAATTTACTGCAGATATTGTTGATTATATGCGCAGGCAACATAACCTGCTTATTGGAGAAAGAACAGCAGAGGCAATAAAGATCAATGCAGGTGCGGCGCTTACAGAGTTGGATGAACCGCCGGAAGATTACCAGGTAAGCGGACGCGATCTGATGACTGGTATTCCAAAACAACTCATTGTTACTTATTCAGAAATTGCCCATTGTCTAGACAAGTCGATATCTAAAATTGAGGAAGCAATTTTAAAGGCATTAGAAACTACAC
>JBIOHA010000148.1:0-7135 GCA_044448625.1 Chitinophagales bacterium
AAGAAAAAATAATTACATATTAGATTGAAAATATAAAATGAGGATATGGTCAATACATCCAAAATATCTCGATTCAAAAGGTTTGGTTGCACTTTGGAGAGAAACGCTTTTGGCAAAACACGTTTTAGAAGGGAAAACAAAAGGTTATATTCATCATCCGCAGCTCAACAGGTTTAGATCATTTCACCACCCGCTTAATGCGATCAACCAGTATTTAAATGCGGTATATCATGAAGCCTCAGCAAGAGATTATAATTTCAACAGAAAAAAATTCAAAAGCCCGGGTGAAAAAATAATATTGACAGTTACTGAAAAACAAATAGAATTTGAATTTGGACATTTGCTTAGAAAGCTCTGTGAGCGGGATAAAACTTTATATAAATCACTTAAAAATAAAAAGATTATTGAATCGCATCCAATTTTTAAAATTATTGCTGGTCCGATTGAACCATGGGAAGTTATTTAACAAGATCAATGAAATTATACATAATATCTTTATTTGTAACGATCGTTAGTTTTGGTTCCTGCAATGAGGATGCAGATCCAGCGAATAATAAAACCGATTTTCATAGTATGACAACAGATACAATTAATTTTAAGAATGATTATTCAGATGTAAATGGCATAAGGATATATTATGAAATCTATGGCAAGGGTGATACACTCGTATTGATACACGGCGGAGGTTCAACAATTCAATCTTCATTCGGTAGGATAATTCCGGAACTTGCTAAAGCTTTTACTTTGTTAGCAATCGAAATGCAAAATCACGGGCGTTCAGGTTTTCGAAATGAACCCGAAACTTTTGAACAGGATGCAGATGATGTAATTGCATTACTGCGCAACCTTGGAATCAGCAATGCAAATTTTTTAGGATTTAGCAACGGAGGAACCACTGCCATGTTGATCGGTCATCATCATCCTGAAATGGTAAACAAACTTGTATTAATTGCTCCAGCAACAAAAAGAGATGGATTTTTACCCGGTTTCTTCGATGGAATGCAACAGGCAACATTAGAAAATATGCCTGAGGGGTTGCAGAAATCTTTTTTGGAAGTTAATCCCGACTCGGCACAATTACAAATCATGTTTGAAAAAGATCGCGACAGAATGATCGGATTCAAAGATTGGAACAACGAGGATATTAAATCAATTTCCGCTCCTACCCTGCTCATTAATGGCGACAACGATGTAACAACAACAGAACACGCATTGGAAATGAGCCGTTTGATGACTGATTGTAAACTGGCAATTATACCAGGTGCACATGGAGAATATATTGGAGAGGTAACAACCCTGAACAATAAAAATGCATATACAGATGCTACAATTGCACTGATTGTGAATTTTCTTAAAGATTAATTTCTTGGAATACAATCAGCCAATTCATTAATTTTAATCTCCACGTATAATATTTTGTATGAGTGAAAAAAGTCTTTTAAATCAATCGGTATTCTTCAGGGCTTTGGGAACCACTTATAAAGTTGTAAGTGAATCGGTAAACGGTTCTGCTGCAATTGTAGAACATACTCTTGAGCCGAAAAGTATAGGTGCACCAATGCATAAACATACGCATGAAGATGAAATATCATATGTAATTGAAGGCAATCTTTCTGTGATTCAAAATGATATGGTGCAAGTTGCTTCGGCGGGTCAGTTCATTGTGAAACCAAGGGGCATCTTCCATACCTTTTGGAATGCTGGAGATGAACGATTGCGTTTTCTTGAATTTATTGTGCCAGGTAATTTCTCTAATTATTTTGCTGAGCTTGCACCATTCCTGATTCATCGTCAGCCGCCGCAAATGGATAAAGTAGCCATGGTAGCAAATAAATACGGATTGATAATCGACCCCTCACAAACACCAACAATTATAAAAAAGTATGGCCTTAATCAATTAGGATGAAATCTGTTTACAAGAATTTAATATTATTTCTAAATATAAAACCGTTCGCCAATTTCGGCCAACGAAATTGATTTCAAATCTTGCCTTGTCGCATGATTTCATGACCCTATTCATCTATATTTGAATTCAGGATGAAAAAGGTATTGGCAATTATCGTCATCACCCAATTTTTTTGCACATCGGTATGGTTTGCCTCCAATGCCATTATGCCTGAGTTGATAAAAAGCCTGAATTTAAAGCCGCAGTTTTTGGCACATTGTACAAGTTCAGTCCAATTTGGCTTTATTTCCGGTACATTTCTTTTTGCGCTGCTTACAATTGCCGATCGTTTTTCTCCTTCGGTTGTTTATTTTATCAGCTCATTGTTTTCCGCTTTTTTTAATTTGATGTCGGGTATCGATAATATCAACTCCTCTGAGCTCCTTTTTTTTCGATTTCTTACCGGTTTTTTCCTGGCGGGGATCTATCCAGTAGGAATGAAAATAGCTTCTGATTATTACAACACAACATTGGGCAGATCATTGGGATTTTTGGTTGGAGCGCTTGTAGTGGGAACAGCATTTCCGCATTTATTAAAAACATTCACATCCAGCCTACCCTGGAAATATGTTATATACTCCACATCGGCTTTATGTGTTGCCGGAGGTTTAATCATGTTTCTATTTGTGCCTGATGGTCCACATCGGTCAGCTGCACAAAAAATAAAATTGAACAGGTTTCTTACAGGTTTCAGAAATAAAAATTTCAGGTCCATAGCTTCAGGATATTTTGGCCATATGTGGGAGCTATATACGTTCTGGGCATTTGTACCGGTAATCCTTACCAATTACAATGATCAATATCCTGACAATGAACTTAACATTCCGCTTTTATCATTTTTTATAATTGGATCCGGCGGTATAGCCTGCATTTGCAGTGGGTTACTCTCACAAAATTTTTCTTCAAAAAAAATTGCGACCATTGCATTAATCATGTCGTGTTTATGTTGCGTTTTTTCACCATTCTTTTTATTAATTAATTCCACTACGGTATTTCTTGCTTTCTTATTTTTTTGGGGGTTGGTAGTCATTGCAGATTCACCGCTTTTTTCAACCCTGATAGCACAAAATGCAGAGGAGGAATCACGTGGTACGTCACTGACCATTATAAATTGTATCGGGTTTTCTATAACGATCCTTAGCATTCAATTTATTAATGTTTTATCAAATAATATCAATCCAAAGTTTATTTATATGTTTCTGGCTATTGGGCCTGTGTTGGGAATAATTGCACTTTTATTACCGGCAAGGCCAAAAAAAGGCTGAGCAATTGAAAAGGAATTAATCTTTTGGTAAATTTGGTACGAACCTGATTAAACTTCAATCCATATGGAAGACAACACACCAAACCACGAAGAAGAGGTAACACAAGTTTACAACTTCGCAGCAAACATGCTTATTCATGAAAAGAAAGATCCTCATGAGGTAAGATCATCGCTAGTTGAAAAGGGCCTTGATGAAAAATCGGCCGCCATTGTTGTAGAGCAACTTGAAAAACAGATCAAAGATGCCAGATTTGACCGGGCAAAGAAGGATATGCTTTATGGTGCATTGTGGTGTGTTGGTGGAATAATTGCAACTGTTGCAAATATTGGTTTCATTTTTTGGGGTGCCATTGTTTTTGGTGCTGTACAGTTCATAAAAGGTGTGGCCAATTCATTGTCAAACTGATAGTAAATGTAAAATATCAAAATGAATAAATCAGATTTGGTTTTAAAAAGGATCAGGTCATATTCGGCGTTTGCTGCTTCAATTTTATCAGGAACTGTTGTTGAATCACAAATTATTTATACCGATGTAAACCCTGATCTGGACATTAATTTAAATGAAGAATATTTTATTGATCTTAATAATGATGGTATCGATGATTTTAGTTTATACAATTTTTCTGATGCTGGGAATATGATAGAGCTCGTTTATGGTTATTCAAACGCAGCGATAGTAGGTTCTATAGCAACTATAATAGGTTCAACAGTTAATTTCGCTTCAGCACTTGATGCGGGAATTAATGTTGGAACCGGTTTGAATTGGTTGACGGGTAGTTCTACTTATGGTGCTTTATGGGCAAGCGGTCCAAAAATTGGAAATGTAGGGCAATGGGATAATGTAACTGATAAATATCTCGGTTTGCGCATAAGCATAGCAGGAAATACTTTTTATGGATGGGCAAGGCTGGATGCTTCACATACTACAATCACCTTAAAAGATTATGCATACAATGCTTCTCCTAACCATAATATAAATACCGGTGATGAAGTTGCTGTTAAAAATGAGTTGGCAGATTTCACCCCTGTTATTTATTTTTATGAAACCGCAATCCATATTCAACTTCCTGAAAATATCCATTCGCCAAAAATTTCAATGTATGATATTGCAGGACAATTGATCATGTCGCAAACCATTACTTCAAGTTCAATTATTTTGATAAATGATTTCAAGGAAGGAATTTATTTAATTAAAATTGGTGATGAAGCGATATATTATTCCTCTACAATTTTTGTTAAATAGAAGCTGCATTTTAATTGTTTGATTTTTATGAATGACGAAATTCAGAAAAAAGTTGTAACCATTAGCAGAAATCCCTAAATTCGATCGAAATTCACTTCATGAAATATTTATTTATTGCTGCACTTTTGCTTTTTGCAAGGTTATGTTTTAGCCAGGTTGTGGTTCCGGGTGCACTTACAGCTTGTGATGCCGGAGAATCGCCAAGCTGGGTGGAAAGCGGTCATAATAAGATCAACAAATTGCAAAACGTTGTGTTGCCGGCGGCAGGCGTTACCGATACTTCTAATATAACGGTCAGGTTCTGCACAACAAAAGCATATAACTACGATGCTGCGCATCCTGAATTGTTCCCTGGTGCTGAGGTGATCAGCTTCGGTGGTATTCAATATGCTTTCTACAGGTGGTATCCAATTTTCAGAATTAATAATCTTTTAAGTAAATGCACTGATATCAACGCTGTATTATTGAATTATGGTTATGGCGATGGCGTTTATTTTATTGAATTTTATCAGAATAATGTCCACCTCGATACAAGTGACTTTCTATATTCAACCCCAATTGGGAATAAAGCAACCATGACATTTATTGTTTATCATTGATCAGACATATTTCAGGCGAAGAGAATTCATCAACCGGCTATCACTTTTATACTTTTAGCTTTTCCCCCATAAATAAATCTTACATAATAAACTCCTGTGGCAACCTCCGCTCTGTTTTCATTTCTGCCGTTCCAATTAACTGAATAACTTCCTGCCGCTAAATGATCATCTACCAATAAAACAATACGCTGGCCGAGCTGATCAACAATATCCAATTTCACGTCAGCTGCATCTGCAAGAGAGAAAGAAATTGTAGTCTCATTAATAAATGGATTTGGATAGATATTTATTTCGTTTTCATAAACATTTATAACAGAATCATTTTTTATTAATGGATCTTTCGTCTGCCAAAATCCTCGTCCATGCGTACCTGCACGGATGGTGCTATCAGGTGCAAAATATTCAATATCCTTTACAATAACATTCGGCAACCCATCATTGAAGATGGTCCAGTTTTCTCCACCATTAATTGAAATAAAAACACCAATATCGGTCCCAATATAAAGTTGCTCAGCATTAAATGCATTTACTGCCAGGCTATTTGCCGGGATCTCGGGCAGATCGCCGGAAATATTTTGCCATGTTTCGCCGTAATCAGTTGACTTAAACACCTGTTGCCCCAAGGTATATCGTGCCCTGGTCGCATAGATCGTTCCTTCCATAAATGGATCACATATAATATCGCTCATCTTATTGCCGGGTTCATCACAAGGACTCCAGGTATCTCCACCATCCGTAGAAATATATAATCTGGAAAGATTATAATAAGGATCGCTACAGGCGTAAATAATATCAGGGTTGGCATTATCGAAACAAAACATGACAATATACAGAACATCATAAACGTCCACCCAACTCTCTCCCGCATTTACTGACCGGTAAATTTTATTGTTTGTTGCTGTAAATAATATCTGATTATTTTGAGGATGCATTATTATGGGTGTAATAAAATAATTTGTTTCATCCAGGCCGTCATTTATTTCTGTAAATGTATTTCCGCCGTTAGTGCTTTTCATTCTACCCTGGAATAGTTCTGTTGCATACATAATATTTGCATCCGTATGATCTATTGCACATTGAAATCCATCGCCATAAGTATATTGCACCCAAACAGAATCAATCTGGTGATCATCGTTGAACCAAATACCGTTGTCCTGAGTACCTCCCATCACTAAGTTTTTATCTGTTTGTGCTGATGCGATATAATAAAATTGAGTGGTAACTAAACCGTTATTGATCTGTTTCCATGATGCACCACCATTTATTGTGCGATAGATGCCTCCATCGTTAAAATCAAACATGCGCATTTCATCTCCCGGATCCACAGCGAAGCTATGATGATCAGGGTGCATATAGCCCTCAAAGCCGGGGACATTATCAGTAAAATCCCAAGATTCACCACCGTCGGTTGTTTTATATAAATATATCCCGCCACAAAAAAATGTATTTGTATCAACTGGTGAAATTTGAACAGTATTATCATACCAACCCTGGCAGATATAATCATAAGGTGGAGGATAACAGTAAAAATCAAACCCATCATTGTTTATTAAAAACCATGAATCACCACCATTTGATGATTTATAGATTCCTTCCAACGTACCAACATCCGATCCTGGATATGGTTTTGCAATTCCTGCTAATAAAACATCCGGAAAATTTTTACAAATGCTCAATGATGTAAAACCAAAAGAAGCTTGCGGTGGTAATCCGTTTAAAAGCAACTCCCATGTATTTCCATTATCAGTTGATCTGAAAATTCCCCCTTCATCACCATCGTATTGTTGCATTGCAGCAAATAATATGTTTTGTTGCTCAGGATGAATGATCAGGGCTGTTGCAGTACCGGGCAATTTAAGCGACCAGTTATCACCAGCATCGGTTGAAATATAACACCAAAAGTTGTTGCAATAAAAACACGGTTTGTTTCAACAGGATCCCAAACTATTGAAAGCGAGGCAAATTTCAGTGAATCATTAAATGATAGGCCGGTTGGATTCCAAGTTAGCCCGCCGTCAATTGATTTCAATATGCCTACTCCATATAAAAATCCTGATGCCAGCAAATAGCCTTCACCTGTACCC
>JBIOHA010000149.1:0-6996 GCA_044448625.1 Chitinophagales bacterium
ATAATGGACACGGGTAATTGCGGATTGAAATTATTCGGGAGGAAGGACAATTTTATAAGATCACTTTTCATATTGTAGATCTTTTCGTCAAATACAAAACCGTCATCAACAAACTTTAATGGAATTCCATCTTCAAACCTTTTGAGCAAGGTGTTTTTTTTCGTGCCGATGATATATAAAGGAAGGCTTTTAATTTCTTTGTCGGTGACTTCGCTGGCACTCTTTGCAATGAGATAAAAGCGGTCCTCAAATTCTTTCATTTTGCCCAGTGCAATTTCAAGTGTGGCTTTTAATTCTGTTTCACCTTCGCCATAAACTATTAATGCAGAATCCTGCTCCATGAAATTTTTCATCAGCGTTGCCTTGGTTGGCCAGTCGCCTTGAATAAAAAGATCCTGAGCATTTTGGGCGCTGCAACTCAATAAGGTGGCGATGCAAACAGGAAGAAAAAATTTCATTGAGCTAATGTCGTGAAAATAAACGAGGAATGAGGAATGAGGAGTGAGGAATAAGGAATTTGAATCCAACTCAATACTGGAGTTTCATCTATTCAACCAATTCTTAAAATCGGATGATCGTTCAACGCTTACAATTGTTTCTTTTGTGGATGAAGGAATGAGTTCGATTTTCACTCTTGATTTTGAATAGTTGACCATGCTTTTAATACTAGGATAAGAAATAATAAACTGGCGATTGATCCTGAAGAATTTTTCCGGATCAAGCAGCGGCTCAAGTTTATCGAGGGAACTGTCAACAATATATTGCTTCCCTTCAACATCAATAAGAAATGTAAGTTTTTGCTCGGAAAAAAAATAAGCCACATTCTCGCTTTGAATGGACTTTAGTTTTTGACCCGTGCTTACAAGGAAACGGTGCTGGAAATTATTTTGCCGGCGGCTGACCTGAGCAATGATATCTGTAAAATCTATAGCGATATTGCTTCTTTGAGATTGAAATTTTCTCAATGCCGCATGAAGTTCCGCTTTGTCGATCGGCTTAAGGAGATAATCAATGCTGTTGAGCTTAAAAGCTTTTATTGCATATTGATCGTAGGCAGTTGTAAAAATAACCGGGATATTAAGATGCAATTGTTCAAAGATGGCAAAGCTTGTGTCATCAGCCAGATGAACATCTAAGAATAAAAGATCTGCGCTATTTATTGCCAGCCATTTCACCGATGCCTCCACGGAATCCAGTTTTTTAATTATTTGAATAGCGGGATCAAATTCTTTGATCAGCCTCTCGAGATAATCGGAAGCAATTTTTTCATCCTCTATAATTACAACGTTTACCATGTTTAAACCGATTCCTTTAAAATAAGCGGGATCCTTGAAACATATTCAGAACCGAAAATACCGAATTCAGGAGCAATATCATAAATGAGTTTGTATCTGTCCAGTAAATTCTGTTGACCGATTCCGGTTGAATAATTTTTTTCATTTCGCGGTTGAAAATTATTCCTGATCACCAGTTCATTATTCGCAGCCTGAATATTTATGATAAGTGGTTTATCAGAAGAGATGATATTATGTTTTATCGCATTTTCCAGCAACAGCTGCAGGGTTAACGGTGGTAAATATTTATTTGCGCTGTCGCTGCTGATATTGGTATTAACTACCAGGCTGTCGCCAAACCTGATCTTATGCAAATAGATATAAGAGTTAATGAATCCGATCTCATCTTTCAACTCTACTACGAATTCATCTTTTTTATCAAGCACGTAGCGATATACTTTGCTTAATTCCTGCACAAATTGTTTTGCTTTATTTGGGTCATCTTCTATCAACAACTGCAGCGCATTAAAGCTGTTGAATAAAAAGTGCGGGTTGAGCTGGCTCCTCAGTGATTCCAATTGGGATACCGTGTTTTCTTTTTGAAGTCTTTCTGCTTCCACGGCCGAATTCTTCCATTGTATGATAAAATACCTCACCTCGAAACTGAGATCAACAATTGTTGTTAATACAGTCGCCAATATCTGGTTAGTAAAGATCACCGACCTGTTAAGATCAGAAGGTAAATTAGCGTAAAGCTCATTATAGATCCACCACTCAATAAAAATTACAATATTCGATATTACTAATGCCAGAGGCAGACATGTTAATAATCTTTTAATTGATTGGTTGGGTTTTGGAAATAATATCTGAAACTTCCCCAATAAATAAAAATTGATAAAAAACAGAGATGCGGTAACTACATAAGAAAAGGTCATTGAGGGGATTAAATAGGAGCGGAGGTCATTCCATGTTCCAAACACCATGGCCGACAATAACTGAAAAATAGTAGGGATCGAGCCAACTATTAATATACCCCACAACAGCGCCTTTGTATTTTCTTTTGTATTTAAAATGTTGCGCATAGAGCAAGGATAATCAATTAAAATGTTATTCTGTATTGTGGAACAGGAAATACACCAAGCTGATAAACAGTATTGATCTCACCTTCAATAGGATTAAATCGCTGGTATAATGGGTTTTGCCTGTTGGTAACATTCTGCACATCGATTGCAAATTCCTGCGAGGCCGATTTTCCATTTATTTTGAAAGCAAGCCGAACATCCCAGCGCAGATAATCATCAAACTGCTCAGTAAACGCACGACTCCAATCGTAAACCGTTTCGTTACTTTCAATTGAAGCATCAATATCAATGGGCGTGTATCGCTGTCCACCAGCTAGTGTAAATTTCGTATCAACCACAATTGATTTTTTACTTTTCTGACTGCGTTGCACAAAAACATTGAATTCTTTTCCTCCCACAATATTTGCAACATAATTTCCTGAAAAGGCCGTTTCGCGTTCAATACCATCGCTGCCAAGATATTTAGATTTATATAATGAACCGGTTATGAGAAAATATAATCCTTTGTCGAGAAATTTTTCTATCGTTAATTCAGCGCCATAATTGGTTCCTGTTCCCTTGTTTACCAGGAAATCAGGTGTCCCGAAAGAAAAACTTCCCGTATTTAAAACAGAAAATGATGAACTGTCTTTATCAATAAGCACATCATATAAATGTTGATAATAAATTTCAGCTTTTACTCGCATGGTTTCTGAAAGTTGACGATCGTAGCCAATTACAAAATGATGCGCCTTAACAAAATCAATAGAATCATTTGGTGTAAGGTAATTTCCCGGTGTTGTTTCCACAGTTTTGAAATAGGTAGCGATCGGTGCCATTATGCTGTGCAATCCATAGCCAAAACTTATTGCGTTCAAATCATTGAGTTGGTATTTAATTCCGAATCGCGGTTCAAGAGAGCTGCTACCATTCAAAGCAAGATATTGAAAATGCAGGCCGGTATTCACTGTAAGTTTTTCAGTCAACCGGTATTGATATTGAGCATAGGGCTGAATTAAAAGTGTGGATCCGTTAAAATCACTCAGCGTTGTATAGCGGGTGCCATGGAAAATGCTGTCGGTGATATCAACAAAAAATTCGTCGAGCCTGAGCCCAACCTGTAAATTATTTTTCGCATTGAATTTTTTCTTGTAATAGAAATTCCCTGATATTTTACTTTGAGCAAAATGCTGGCGATAAAATTCTACGGGTTCAAATGTTTCAACTGAAATGGAATCAATTACCTGGTTATTGATTATTGAAGATGCTGCTATCGTGAACTTTGTATAGGAAGAATTATTGATGAGGTATTGGTGTGAAATCCCAACTACACCCATTTTTGTGCGAACATAAATATCGAGATCATTATTATAAAGATTGTCAATAGTATCTTCCGCATTGCTGGAAATCAGATCAATCTGGCTGAATCCGCCAATTCCAAAAGCAGAAAACGTTCCTTTCGATTTTGTTGGCATATTTAATTTAAATGAGATATCCTGATAATATGGAATTGCCGTTCCTGTTCCGAAATTAATTCCCACTGCACTCATGAGGCCAAGTGTCGAATAGCGGTAATTCAATAAATAGGAAGATTTTTTATCTCTGTTGATCGGCCCTTCTGCACCCACTTCAAAACCATTTAAACCCAACTGACCTAAAAATTCGTGCTTCTCATAATTTCCATTGCGCATTTTAAGATCAAATACACCGCTTATCCCATTGCCATATTCCGCAGGAAAAGCGCCGGTTAAAAAATCGCTGTTTGACAAAACATTATTATTGAGCATCGATACAGGACCACCTGTAGAACCGAAATCACCGAAATGATTTGGGTTGGGAATATCAATTCCTTCAAGCCGCCATAAAACACCCACAGGAGAATTTCCCCTGATGATAATATCGTTAACAGCATCATTTGCTCCGCGAACGCCTGCAAAATTTTGTGCCATCCTGCTCACATCATTTCTTGCCCCTGCATAACGCATGCTTTCCTCAATGGTAAATTGTCGCCCGCTTACGGCAACCATTTCATTATTGGTCTCGATCTTATCATCCTCTGCCTTTACCACAATCGTTTCCATGGAAATTACCTGTTCGGTCATTTCAAAATTCAATATCAGTTCCTTGCCAGAGGTGAGCTCGATATTATTGATGATGTTGGGCTCATAACCGGTATAAGATGCCTGGATAGAAATTCGGCCTATCGGAACATTTTCCAAAGTATAATAACCATCAACGTCGGTTGATGTGCCAATAACCGGATCTGAATCCATTAAAATTACTGTTGCTTCAGGTAAAGTAGATTTGGATTGAATATCTAATACCTGCCCTCTGATTGTTTGCGTGAGGTTTTGGGAATTTGCGGTTATCGCTAAAATGGCAAGTATCCAGGTAATTTGTAATTTCTGTTTCATTGTGATTGAATTTGCACTCCAAAGAAATGGAATACCCTGCTACTATAATTAATAAAACCGATGAAAGGGGAATTTCACGCGATGAACGGGAATCATTTAGTTAAATATGCTCCTCAGCCATTCATAAATTGCCGCACCGGCAACCAGCCAAAGTATCCCTTTAATGGTGAAGAATAAAACACCTGCCCAACCCAGTCGCTTCAGCCATTTACGGAATTTACTTTTTTCCATTTGCAAAATGTCGTTATTGTTTCTGCTTATTTAACTATTAACAAAACCTGCCATTGATTCATCCTATTAAAAGAATTTATCGATCAATTGTTCAAGCGGTTTCATTTTATCAAGTTCGTAATTTTTTTCAATATAGAATTTGATATGGTCCATCGCCTCATTAATGTCGTCGGTAAATAAAACGAGGTCCATGTCTTCTGCTGATATCGTTTTTTGTAAAAGCATTTTTTGCAGCATTTCCCAAATATCCTGGTAATAAGCTTTACCGATCATCACAACAGGAAAATGTTGCAAAGTTCGGGTTTGAATAAGCGTTAATGTTTCAAAAAATTCATCCATCGTTCCAACTCCACCGGGCATTATTATAAAACCATATGAGTATTTGATCAATAATGCTTTTCTCACAAAGAAATATTTTATCTCCACCCATTTATGCATAAATTTATTTGCCAGTTGTTCAGTTGGTAAATAAATATTGCAGCCCACTGATCTTCCGCCATTTTCAAATGCACCCCGGTTGGCGGCTTCCATAATACCTGGCCCTCCTCCGGTCATAACGGTTAATCCGAGCTCCGAGATCTTTTTCCCAACCTGGTAAGCGTCTTTGTAATAGGGATGTTCTTCAGTAAACCTCGCAGATCCAAAAACTGTGATACAAGGGCCAATACGATGGAGGGCACGGAATCCCTTTATGAATTCCATCAAAACAGAAGATGCGTATTTAAACTCCTGCCATTTGGTACCCGGGCCTGAAAGGAATTTCTTATCCCTGGGCTTCAATCGCACATTCCAGTTTATTCCTTTTGCCATGGATGGTATTTAGTTCAAAAATAGACGGTTTTAGCCCGTAGCGCCAAAATTAAAAACGGCATGGCATAATTTTAGTCTATGGGCAACATAAATCGATCGTATGAAAAAATTGATGCTGGTTTTGGCACTTTGTATTGGCTTGAAATCATATGCGCAAAGTTTTGAGGTTGGGGTAAAAGGCGGTGTAAATTATTCGCAATCAGTTGTTCTTGATGTGGTAGGAGCTGATGGGGTAGATATGGATGATATCGAAAATGAAAAAGGAATGGGTTTGGTGTTTGGAGGATATGTGAGGGGAACTTTCGGGAAATTCATTTTTCAACCTGAGCTTTTATTTTCTGAAGACCAATCATCCGTTGTGTTGGCTGATGCAAATCCCGAAAATTTTGATCTTGGCGATATCCTCAGTATCAATATCGATAAAATTGATGTTCCGTTGTTGGTGGGCTATAAAGCATTTAACAGGATCAGGTTGATGGCCGGACCGGTTGTCAGCAATATACGTTCTTCAAGTTCTGATCCCCTGTTTTCATTCAGCGATCTTTCTATCGGTTACCAGGCAGGGATAGGTTTTGATATTGAGCGTTTGGTGTTTGATGCACGATACGAAGGTAACCTCAGCAAATTTGAAAATTATATTGAAACAGATAACGGGATAATCCAGGTAGACTCAAGAACAAACATTTTTCAATTCACCGTCGGATATAAATTGTTCAAATAATAATTTCGGCCGGTTTTTTAAGTTTCCATCTTCGGTGCGACCATAAATAAGGAGCAGGATTTCTGAGGATATCCTGCTCTAATTCTTTCATAAATAATTCAGTGAGCTTTTTTGGAGGCAATGAATTAGGGTCATCAGTAAGTAATTTATAAGTGATTTCGTATTTCCCTCTTTTAATCCAATTAATTGTTGCGTAAAAAACAACATAATTGTATTTACACGCTAATTTTTCCATACCAGTAACTACTGCAGTTGGCTGGTTGAGGAAATTCACCCAGAAATGTTCTTTTGGATTTGGCGATTGATCAGCAATTAATACCAGCAATGTTTGTTCGTTGGCATGATCGGTAAGATGTTTTAATAATTGTCTTTTTGGTATCAGGAATATTTTTAACCTTGTTCGCGACTTAACTGCGAGCCAGTTGAAATATTTATTTGACAGCGGTTTATATGCCGCCTTCATCGGTATGGACGAATGCATTGCC
>JBIOHA010000150.1:0-6912 GCA_044448625.1 Chitinophagales bacterium
ATATATTAATAAATTCATAATTGGCAAATAAAATGTTAAAAATAAATTTAATGTGTATTGCAGCAATTTTATGCTGCAATACATTTTCACAAGGATTTATGAATACCTGGATATTTGGAGACTCATGTGGACTCGATTTCAATACAGGTGTACCGATGAGTTTTAATTCTCAGTTGCTTTCATTTGAATGCTCGGCATCAATTTCAGATTCTTCAGGGAATTTATTGTTTTATACAAACGGTAGCAAAGTACTGAATCGTGAGCGTGAGTTGATGCCGAACGGTGATAGCTTATTAATTGGCCAAGATAGCGATATTGGATCATCGATTACGCAAGGCGTTGTAATTCTTCCTCAGCCAAGTTCAAATAAATTTTATATCATTCAATTACAATATGCCGGGGTGAGATATAGTATTGTTGATATGGATATGGATGGTGGGTTTGGTGATGTAGAATTTAAAAATGTTTTAATAGACACAGGTTACTATATAAGGGAACATATGCAGGCAATTAAACACGGTAATGGAATTGACTGGTGGATTTTAATGCATAGATATGATGAATTCATTGGTGCTCTAGATACCACTTTATCCTTCGAGACTTTTTTATTGACTGAATCTGAGATTCAAGGTCCATTTTTGCAAACATTTGGACCACCTTTTAATATAAATGACGGTGGTGATGGAGGGCAAATGGTCGTATCTAGAAACGGAGATAAATTAGCCTATGCTCGAGGGAAATTTATCGACTTATATGATTTTGATAGATGCAATGGGGAATTGAGTGATTTGAAAACGATCCAATATTCCGAAGAATTTTGGGTTTATGGATTGGCATTTTCTGGAAACGCATCCAAATTGTATGCATCAATGACAGATGCGCTATTTCACCCAAACCAACTCATTCAGTATTGCCTTGATTGCCCTGACAGTTTAAAACAAACCGTTTTTAATAATACTTTGGGTGAGTATAGTTTTGGACAAATGTTGTTAGGGCCAGATGAAAGAATTTACATTTCACTACCAAAAGTTTCATGGCCTAATGATACGCTTACCTTTTTTAATAACAATTTATGCGTCATCAATTATCCAAATGAACTGTTTCCTGTTTGCGATTTTGATACCGCAACCATATCACTGGGAATGGGTAGGGCTACATATGGTCTTCCTAACATGCCCAACTACAATCTTGGCCCCCTGCACGGCAGCGATTGTGATACTGTGAAATCGCCAATACAAACAGTTTTACCACCAAATGATTATAATATCTATCCAAATCCAGTTAATGATCATTTCATCATTTCATCGGGGTATACAGGAAATAAGATAGATTTAGAATTATACAACTCTGTTGGTGAAATTGTTTTTAAACAACAGGATATACTTTTGAACACAGAAATAAATTTGCCTCAACTTCCATCTGGAATGTATACAGTAAAGCTGATGGAAGAAAACATCCTTTTATTTACTGATAAAATAATCATCAAACACTGAGGTAGTGAATGTTGCGCTTTGTTAGTGCAAAACAATATCAATAAAGGACCTTTGTGCCCTGGTGTCTTTGTGGCTCGGGCTGTTCACGAGCAATTTGTTTATATCTTAGGGCAAACTTAATCAAATGTCAAAATCAAACCGCCTTACCGTATTTATTCTTGTTGCAATGGCGCTGGGTATTCTTATAGGTGCAATTCTCCATAACAAAGCTACCGGTACGGAGTTGACATATTCACCCAATAAAGATTTTACAGGAAAGGAAACAATAACATTGAATTATGACGGAGAAAAATTCCTGTTTGATATTTATGTGGTCAAAACCGACAGTATTAAAAAGGCATTGTCTGATAGTCTCCAAAACAAAGCAATAATCACATTAATAAATAAACCGGTCACCTTCGAACCACCTGTTATTAAATCAGGAACAAAAAATGATCTCACTGCAACAATAAGCGGATCAAAAAACGGGGCGGTGGAAATTGCAATGATCAAAAAGATCGCATTGAATATTTCTATCATCACCACGGTATTTCTCTCATTAATTAAAATGATCATCGCACCACTCGTGCTCACCACTTTAATTGTCGGCATTGCGAAAATGGGCGATAGCAGATCGGTGGGAAGAGTAGGGGGGAAGACAATGATTTGGTTTATTACGGCTTCAGTAATTTCTTTAACGCTCGGAATGATATTAGTAAACCTGTTTAAACCCGGCGAACACATGAACCTGCCCCTTCCGCCCGGAAATGCAACCACAGGAGTTGACGGTAGTGCAATTTCACTCGTGACATTTATAACCCATGTTTTTCCTACGAGCATATTCAAGGCTATGGCGGAAAATGAAATATTGCAGATCGTTGTCTTCAGTTTATTTTTTGGTGTGGCCTGTGCAGCGATAGGCGAAAAAACGCAACCGATAATTAGAGCACTCGACATTATTTCTCACGTCATGATCAAGATTACCATCTACGTAATGAATTTTGCACCTTATGCAGTTTTTGCAGCAATGTGTTCGGTAATCACAACTAAGGGCCTCGACATATTGGTTACCTATGCAAAATTTATGGGCGAATTTTATTTCGGATTATTGATACTTTGGATAATATTATTTTCCGCTGGATTTGCAGTGCTGAGAAGAAGGGTGTTTATTTTATTGAGAAGAATAAAAGAACCATTTTTACTTGCTTTTAGTACAGCGAGCAGTGAAGCGGCTTTCCCGAAATTAATTACTGAGCTGGAAAGATTTGGATGCAATAATAAAATTGTCAGCTTTACTTTACCACTCGGCTATTCATTTAATCTCGATGGCAGCATGATGTATATGACCTTTGCATCAATTTTTCTAGCGCAATGCTATGATATAGACCTCACCATCTCACAACAAATTACAATGCTGCTCACGTTAATGATCACCAGCAAAGGAATAGCTGCAGTGCCAAGAGCAAGTCTTGTTGTAATTGCCGCAACAATTTCAATGTTCAATATTCCGCAGGCCGGATTAGTTTTATTATTGGGCATCGATACATTTCTTGACATGGGCAGGAGCGCAACCAATGTTATTGGAAATGCAATTGCAACAGCGGCAGTAAGTAAATGGGAAAAGGCGCTGGAGGACTAAATAAGAAATGCGAATTGCGAAATGCCGATTGCGAAATGTGAATACGGAATGAAAGACAGTGTTCTACAGACTAAGAGGGTCCTAAAGATTTAATCCAGGTTGGCTTCAGTTTTTCGAATCTTACCCTCATATTTTTAATCTTCATCGACAAATTACGATCATTAACATTATTTTCATTCATCAATGACCTGAAGTTTATAGATTTGCAAAAAAATTCAGCTTGGCCAGGCGGTTGAGTAGAGTGAAAAAGAAATTATGAAAAACAGGAGTCAGGCTTCAATGATATTTATATTCATCACATTATTACTCGATGTGATCGGATTTGGAATAATTATTCCCGTTTTACCCAACCTTAAAGAACTGAACGGCGGTGATTATGGCGATGCAGCGAAAATTGGCGGTTGGTTATTGTTTGCATTTTCTTTTATGCAATTTATTTTTTCGCCAATCCTGGGCAACCTGAGCGACAGGTTTGGAAGGCGCCCTGTTTTATTATTTGCATTATTTGGATTTGCATGTGATTACCTCATCATGGCTTTTTCACCAACAATAGGCTGGCTTTTTCTTGGAAGAATACTCGCAGGAATCACCGGTGCAAGTTTTACTACAGCATCTGCTTATATCGCTGATATTTCTCCACCTGAAAAACGTGCACAAAATTTCGGAATGATAGGCGCAGCATTTGGAATTGGTTTTATAATCGGCCCCATGTTAGGTGGATTTTTAGGCGCATTAGGAACCAGGGTGCCTTTTTATGCCGCAGCAGGATTGACATTTTTAAATTGGTTGTACGGTTATTTTATTTTACCAGAATCTTTACCAAAAGAGAAGAGAAGAAAGTTTGAATGGAAGAGAGCGAACCCCGTAGGATCTCTCATGGCATTAAAAAAATATCCCATCACTTATGGATTAGTAGCATCATTGGTATGCATTTATCTCGCTGCGCATTCAGTGCAAAGCAATTGGAGCTTTTTTACGATGGGAACATTCGGATGGAGTGAAAAAGCAGTTGGGATTTCACTTGCAATTGTCGGATTGCTAGTGGGAGTTGTGCAAGGAGTTTTAATTCGATTCACCATTCCGAAATTCGGACAGAAAAAATCATTATACTATGGACTTGCATTATATACTGTGGGATTAGTTTTATTCGGGATAGCTTCTGAAGGATGGATGATGTACGTTTTTTTAATTCCTTATTGTTTAGGCGGAATAGGTATGCCGGCATTAATGGGAATTATTTCCGCACACGTTCCATCAAACGAACAGGGAGAATTGCAGGGCGCATTAACCAGCCTGATGAGTTTAACCTCAATCATCGGCCCGCCGTTAATGACAAATACGTATGCAATATTCACCGGCGACAATGCACCGTTTCATTTTTCAGGGGCCGCATTTATTCTCGGCGCAGTATTTATGCTCGTGAGTTTATTATTGGCAATAAGAACATTAAGACACCATGAATTTCATGCTGACGGTAAAAAACAGGAACCTGTAGTTACAGCAGAAGCATAAAAATAATTCCTTATTAGCTCTGAGATTATCTGTGTATATCCGTGACATCTGTGGCAAACTAAAGATTGCGGAATTTGAGAATTGTGGAATTTGATAAATGGTAAGATCAAATCTGTGTATATCAATGAATTTTGTGGCAAACTACAATACATCACAATTTCATCTGTGTCCATCCGTGAAATCCGTGGCAACCCCTTTTTATCTATTCAAAATATTCGTGGTACTTTTCCAAATATTCTTTCAACTTCGGAAATAAATTTTCACAAGTGATCTCACCTCCAATTTGCATCGGCATAATCAATTCCTGCATCGGGTATAGATAAGCATGAACAAGCTCATGCGCATTTCCCATATATTCGCAATGCTGAAGAATATAAGAATAATCATTCATGAGCGAATCGGCAAACGTATGATAAGCAATCGTATCTGAAGGGAAATTAAAATTATTCATCTTTTGTAGCATACCATCAATTCCTTCAGTTGTTTCAGGGTTTGTCTTCCACTTTTTCCCGTCATTTAAATAGAGTGCTGTTCCCCTGCAAACAATATATTTATTTTGAGGAGCGGTAATATACATATCATCATCACTGTTGTTGCATGATTGAAATACCCAGGCCAAAATGGTGATAATTGTAATGGATCTCAAATCGTTTCTTTTTGTAAAGATAAAAAGGCCAATGTTCAGCATTAAACCTTTGCATTTAATTTACATTTGATCGCGGTAAAAACTACCATCTATTTGCATTTACGTTTCCGTATGTATTTTGGCTGGAGCCTGTTTCAATTGCAGTCGAAATCCCAGGGCTGTTATAGCGCATAATCCACCCATCACCCACCAAAGCGTCTCGAAATCATAATTTTCGATGAGCCAGGCGCTGCCATAAGGAGAAATAATAAATGCCACCGACCACGCTATTGTATACCCTGCAATAAAACTTCCCCTTGTTTGTGGGGTTGCGCTATTCACTACATGCGATATCATAAATGGCATGGCAAATATTTCAGAAAAACTCAATAATGCCATCGATACCAACAAAAGAAGAGTACCGGTCCATAGGTTGAATAAAATAAATGAAAGCCCAAGGAGCAATGAGCCAAATACAATTAAGCGGGCGGGAGCAAACCGTTTCTCAATTTGCGAGACAATCACCATTTCAAAAATAAATACGATCAACCCGTTAAAACCAATAAGCAAGCCGATGGTTTCTTCCGATTTATGATAAACATCTTTATAGTATAATGGTATTCCCGTGAAGATGGAGAAAAATGCTAGTGCATATAGCATGCATAAGCCGATAAATAATAAATAACTGGTGCTCCGATATGGTGATCTTGCTTTAATTGCCTGTTCATTGGTGGTTTTATGTGTTTGCGGTTGTTTTGATCTGAAATAAAAATAAAATACCAAACCGGCAGCGATACAGGTAAGTCCATCGCCAACAAATAACCATGTATAATTTATTCCGGCAAGTAAGCCAGCAACTGCAGGGCCAATTGCAACACCAAGATTTATAGCCATGCGCAATAATGAAAATGAACGGGTGGTAGTTTCGGGCGTGGAAAAATGAGAAATAAGCGAGGATGCTGCCGGCCTCAAACTGTCATTGATCAGAGCACAAATAAAAAAACCTCCCGCAAGCAAATAAAAGTTTGTTATAAAAGGCAAGGCGAGATAAGAAATTCCTCCAAGAACGAGACTGAAAAACTGTACTTTGAAAGGACCAATTTTATCTGTTAAGTAACCACCTAAAAAAGAACCTACCAAACTGCCGGCACCAAAAAAGCTAATGATCAAACCGGCCAGTGGAATTGAAAAGCCGAGCGACTTGGTAATATAAACTGTCATGAATGGCAACACCATGCTGCCACTCCGGTTAATGAGCTGAATAAATGCAAGTATCCAAACAGACCGGGTAAGGTCTTTGTAAGAATTGGTATAAATTTTATAAACTGAGGCGAACACAGCGCGAAGATAAATAGAGTTGCCCTCGGGGTGAAATATATTTTCAGCGAAAAGAAAATTTTATGCTGAAAAAATATATTCCGTGAAATATAACAAAACGTTCACTGTAAACCGTGAATTTGAGTAAATAAATTGAAAATAATTTGGATTTAATATAATAGGAGTATAACATTGATAGTTAATTCGAATAAGAAATAAAAAAATAAAACCCAGGCAATAATTTTTTACGGAATTGGTATTCTTAAAAAGAATGTATAGTTTCTTAGTGACACTTTATTGCCAGTTTGTTAGAACAAATTAAAAAAATTATTAAAAATTAGAATCAT
>JBIOHA010000151.1:0-6910 GCA_044448625.1 Chitinophagales bacterium
TAAAAATTAAATTATTATCATCCGTAATCAATTGAATTTTTCCTGCAAGCGAATCGATATATAATTCGGAGGCAATATTTCCCAGTGTATCTAATTTCCATAAATAGGTACCATACTCCCAACCTGATCCGCCACCGGCACTATTATGCAAGCCGGTGATATAAATATGCCCTTCAAAAAACATTAAACGTGTGTCAGAATTGTCAGGATTAAATCCATTATAATTTTCTGTCCAAAGCGTTTCTCCCTCCGCGGTTCCTCTTGATACCATAAATACATCACTGGCATAGTTCCATCCACATAAATAACCACCATCGTCGGTCATAGTAAAACGGTTACATGGTAGTGATATTGGCGCCATTGTGTGAACCGTGGTCCAGATACTATCTCCACCGGCACTTAATTTTCTCACTATGGAATTATATTTTACTCCACTGTCATATGCTTCCGATCCCGCAACAAGATATCCACCATCAGGTGTCTGAAAAATATATTTTGCCGAACCGTTATTATCCGGTGATTCAATTATTTTGGACCATTCGGGTTCACCATTCAGATCAGTTTTAACTATTAGCCAATCGGTATTGTAAGTAAGTGAATCTTTTATCGAGCCGGCAAGAATGTATCCCCCATCGGTAGTTTGTTTCATATCATGGATTTGAGTTACATAACCATAATCATAGATCTGGACAAACAGGCCCTGTGAAAAAATGCGGTTTGTAATAAGGATAAAAACAACAAGAAGCGGAAGCTGTTTCATAAGTGTGTATTTACAATATTTAGAAATGTAAGGATTTTGAGGAAGAAAGGCAAATTATACCTGGGTTCCAAATGCTGCAAGTCGTCCGTATTTAATTATTGTTTGCCTGGTAAATGCAAAATACCCGAAAACCGTGAATATAATTTCAATTTTTATTTTAATATTTGTTGTAGAACCCAGATCTGATATGAGCCCGCCTTTCATTTGAAGTTTATTACCGGAGTTAGAATGAGTGAATTATTGCGGGCCGATTTAATGATCAATGGCTCAAATATATTTTCTTCAACCTAATACCCGAATATGAAAAAGTTTTTGATTTTTTATTTCAGCACCATTTTGAGTTTTCAAATCTATCCACAACAGTTTGCCGCCCATGGGATAACAAATAATTTTCTTTCAGGTATAAGTTTACTGCCAGAAGTATCGGCACAATTACTTGCCGCTTTTCCAAAACCCGACGGTCGTCCGCATTCAATTGGCTCTTTTGCATTTGGCACCGATCAGGATTTTTTCTTTATATCGCCCAAATTAAACGAGGACAGGAATTATACTCAGGGCACTTCATTCACATATAGCAATTCGTCGCTGATCAACTCATTCTTTTTTTCACCATTCAGGTTAGTAAAAGAATATACGAAAGACAAAATAAGTCCATTAACAAGTTCGGTTTCCGTTGGAGGTACTGCATTTACACCAAGAATAATAGATGATTCTGTTCCGGTTTATGGCGATCGTCCTTTTGCATTTTTATTTTATGGATCGATGTCGGCAGTATATACTTCCGACAAAAAAACATTGAAGGGAAACGATGTGAAGATTTATCATTCGTATCAATTTAATCTCGCTATGCTTGGAACGGACCTCGGCTTTGAATTTCAATCTTTCGCTCATAAAAATATTGTCAAAGGCAGGCCAACAAACCCACAAGGGTGGCATAACCAGATCTCAAATGGTGGTGCGCCCACATTTTTAATTCAATATAATCGTTTCAGACCTTTAGTTTCACTCGGGCAAAAAATTAATGGCGATACAATAAATAATAAAGACCTTTTTCCAAATTCATTTTTCGACCTTGGATGGAATATTGGTTTTTCTGCAGGATATTATGATAGGGTATTTACGGGATTATTTTTGCGCCTCGGACTATTAACAAAAAATAATCAGGCGATGTGGGCATCATCAAGTCATTCGCTGAATTCGGCAAATTACCAAATGGAAAACCCGGACGTAATGAGGAATAAAAACAAAAAGGATTTCGAGTTATTTCTCTTCGCAAAATATGGCCCGACGTTAATGCTGCGAAACGATCTTTTAGTTGGGCAGCGATGGTTTCCAAGCGAGTATACGATAGATCCAGACTGGGTACGTGTTGCAATTTTTGAATATGAGTGGGGAATAGGCACTTCATTTTCCATTCAGCATGAAAATGAAACGACAGCGAGAATGTATACATTATCATATAAAAATGTTTATCGCTCGCCAGAGTTCGACTCTGAAATATTTCCTCAGCGCTGGCATTATTACGGAAGTGTTTTATTTTCAATCCCTGTGAATTAAATTAAACCATTATGAGTAATTTCAGAGTATCACTTGTTGAAACCAAAGGCTACATGGATAGAGATATTCAAAAAGCGACCGAGGCATTATATATTTTTCAAAACGTTTTTAATTCACAATCTTTTCTTAACAGGATATTGAATTTCAATTTACCTGTTGGGTTTCTTGATTACGACAACCGCACCAATTTGCAAATATTAAATGCATTACTCGAGGGAAAAGAATGGTGGGAAGATGAGGCAGATGAAATTGCAAGCCTTACACTGATTTTGGATATGTCGACCAGCCCGAACGATAATATTGTTGGTTATACCCTCAGCAACGACGATAGCATCTATACCTACGCCGATAAATTCGACAATATGCTAAAATCGGAACTTGCAGCGCACTATGCTCATGAATATTGTCACCTGATCGGCTTTGACGATATTGAAGCCCAGTCGGGCGATTTTTATTTTTCAGTTCCTTATGCAGTCCAAAAAATTGTAAATGAATTATCTCCAGCAAATGAGATCAGGGTTTTGGCTACCACCCAACCGCAGGCCCGAAGAAGAGGGAGGCGAAGAGGACGAAGAGGCGATGGTTAGTTTAAATTGATTCAATTCAAACATTCAATCATAATGAAAAACATTTACGCAATTTTATGCAGGGGTATATATTTATTATTGCC
Organism: Chitinophagales bacterium; assembly: GCA_044448625.1. Lineage (GTDB taxonomy): Bacteria > Bacteroidota > Bacteroidia > Chitinophagales > BACL12 > UBA7236. The sequence continues at coordinate 2,988 of JBIOHA010000151.1, forward strand.
TGTTGCTATTATTTTCTATTCCTGTACATCAACAAAACAGGAAACAAGATCCATAACATTAAGCCAAACGCTCGACAGCATTATTAAACCATACAAGGCAACTATTGGTATTGCGATCATCCATATTGAAAATGGCGATACGCTTTCAATTAATAATGAGCATCATTATCCCATGCAAAGCGTTTATAAATTTCCATTGGCTATTGCCGTTTTACATGAAGTTGATAATGGGAAGTTTTCTCTCGACCAAAAAATTCATATCGCTCACGGCGACTTACATAAAAATACCTGGAGTCCTTTACGCGATTCTTTTCCTGAAGGGAACATCGATATTCCCATTTCTGAATTATTGCGCTACACGGTTTCGCTTAGCGATAATAATGCATGCGATATTTTATTCAGGATAGTTGGAGGAACAGGTGAAGTAGAAAAATATATTCAATCAATTGGTTTTCAGGAAATGAAATTTGCAGCAACAGAACAGGAAATGCATGGACCCTGGGAAATTCAATTCACGAATTGGACCAAACCGATGGAAATGGCAAAATTGCTGGAGGGATTTTATCAGGGAAAATACCTTTCCGATTCATCTAACGCATTCCTCATGCATTTGATGCTGGAGTCGTCGAATAGCGTGCGCAGAATTAAAGGCCTGCTTCCCGAAGAAACAATTGTTGCGCATAAAACCGGGTCGTCGTCTACCAACGCCGACAGCATTACTGCAGCAATTAATGATGTTGGCATTGTAACGCTACCGGATGGAAGCCATTTTGCAATTGCTGTGTTTGTTTCCGATTCCAAAGAAACCGCAGAAATTAATGAGCAGGTGATTGCTGAAATCTCGAAAACTGTGTTTGATTATTTTAATGCAGGTGCAGCATCTAAATTTTAACCAATATAAAAAATACCCGATATTTGACTGGCAGTTCAAATTTGCTCTAATAAACCGTGGATGAGAACATCTAATTTTCTTATAATTCCAGCAGTAGCGCTAATGCTTGGTTTTGCAGCCTGTGACCCGGGCCATTCCGGGACGTCACTGATCGTGAATAATTCCACCTATCCGATCTCCATCTATTTTGCAACAAACAGGCTGGATACAACAATTTTGATCCCTGCATTAACCTCATCTTCTATTTATTCATTTGGCGGTTTGGGAAGTGGAAAAGATTATGATTGTTGCCCCTGTGAATATTTGACCATAACAGCGGTGCCTGAAGACCCTTTCAAAAATTTAATTAAATCGATTGAGGATCCTGACAACTGGGAGCTTGAAAATCCCAACAAAAGGGAGTTCAGCAGCAAACCAATTGAATGCATTTTTACCATTGAAGAAAGTGATATTCAATAAATTAAAATTGGAAAATATTCTGACTAACCCCTTTACCACCGGATGTATTACTTTCGATAAATCTTATAACGTTAGATGACTATCGATCCGGCAATTCCAATAAATAAACGTTCTGTCCATTTTGACCTCGTGCGGTTTGCGGCAACGTTTGCCGTGGTTCAACTGCATGTAGCCACTCCCTGGCTCTGGCGTGAGCAGGATCTCAACAGCGGATTCTGGATCACCTGTTTATTTTTTGATGTTTTTGGAAGAGCAGGTGTTCCTGTTTTTTTGATGATCAGCGGCGCTTTATTATTGGGTAAGGAAGAATCTTATCCATCGTTCTTTAAAAAAAGGTTTGTAAGGGTATTAATTCCCATGATATTCTGGACGATCGTTTACGAAATAAAAATTCTCACCAACCACCATTACCTGAATGGAGAACTGAAATGGAACGAAGTATATCATGTTTTAAAAAACCCACTCATCGGACCGGTATATGATCATTTATGGTTTTTATATATGATCATTGCCATGTACCTGGTTACGCCCTTTTTAAGAAGAGTAATTCCCGTTTTGAAGAAAAAAGATCTCTATTATTTGTTGGGATTATGGATATTTTCCTGCGTACTGTTGCCAATGTTATATAATTATACCTCATTAAGGCTTGGCTTAAATATCCCCGTCGTAACTGCCTATGTCGGATTTTATGTGCTTGGTTATTATTTAATGCAACACCAGTTCTCTCTTAAAGAAATTAAATTCACGTGGATAATATTTGTAGCAAGTTATTTACTCAATATTTTAATTGTCTGGCTCGATAGTTCCATGAGAGGTCATGTAGAACCATTTTATTTATCTCACCACCGCCCCGGAATTTTCCTGCAATCAGTATCCGCATTTATTTTGTTGGAACATTATGCAATAAAGGCATTTGCCCGTTATTCAGAAAAGAAATACAAACGGCTTGCTTATATGGGTGGGCTTACATTCGGAATTTATCTCGTTCACCCATTGATCATTGAATTATTTGAAGGACTGTCCATGTTCTTTTATGAAGACGCAATTCATTTTGCTCCAATAATTGTTATTCCCGTTGTTGCAGTAATTGTTATGGGAATATCAATGCTCATTGTGGGCCTTATGCAAAAAACACCCATCCTCAAAAAATTTGTTTGATTTTAATTTCTGCTGAATCTTACCTTACGATATCGGTTTTGTTTTAATTGCAGGAATGTCGCCTTCATCGTGTACATAAATAACTGAAATAGCTGCGCATAGCATAAATATTCCGCTCATCACCAGCGCATAAATTGCATTGTCGTTAAAAATACTATGCACAATTGGTCCGCCGAAAATACCATTTACGATTTGTGGAATGGTAATAAAGAAATTAAATATTCCCATATAAACACCCATCTTGCCTGCGGGTATGCTTCCTGCAAGTATCGCATAAGGCATTGCTAAAATACTTGCCCAGGCCATTCCGACACCTATCATTGAAAATAATAATGCATTGGGATTATCTGCAAAAAAAATAGAGATCAATCCAATGCCACCAGCAGTTAATGATATAGCATGCGTTAATTTTCTACCGATCTTTCTCGCAATCGCCGGAAGGAATAGTGCATAAATTGCACTCACAAGATTATAGGTGCCGAAAATAATTCCAACCCAGTTAGCCGCTTCACGAAATGAATCGCTCGACCTGTCGTCAATCGGTAAATTATAAATGTGGTGTGCAATTGCCGGAGTGGTAAAAACCCACATTCCAAATAATGCAAACCAGCTAAAAAATTGAACGAGCCCGAGCTGACGCATTGTTTGAGGCATCTTCGCAAAATCATTAAAAATTTCACCAAGACCCTGCTTTACTTTTTTTGTTTTGCCGTGATATAATTCATATTCTTTCGGTCCATATTCTTTTGCAAAAATTATTGTCACCATAATCGCACTAAAAAAAACAACTGCACCTATATAAAATGAATACTTCACATTTGCTGCCACCTCGCCTGCAGGTGCGGATGATGAAACATTCGCCCAATTAGCTAAAACCCAGGGCAGCCAGCTTCCTGCAACTGCACCGATACCAATTAAAAAAGTTTGAATGGAAAAACCGATTGTGCGTTGTGTGTCGGGTAAATTATCGGCAACTAATGCCCTGAATGGTTCCATTGCTACATTGATGCTTGCATCCATTATCATTAAAAATCCCGCACCAATAAATAATGCCGACTTTGCCGTGAGAAAAGCGGCTGAATTGGGAAGCATAATTAAAGCGATACAGCATAAAATTGTTCCAATTAAAAAATAGGGTTTTCTCCGTCCCAGCCTCGTCCATGTTTTATCGCTATAATGTCCGATGATGGGTTGAACTATCATTCCTGTAAACGGAGCAACCAGCCAAAACCAACTTAACTGGTGAAGATCTGCACCAAAGTTTTGCAATATGGCAGAAGCATTGCTGTTCTGCAAAGCAAACCCGAATTGAATTCCCAGAAATCCAAAACTCATGTTCCATATCTGCCAAAAACTTAAACGGGGTTTTTCCATGTGATAAAGTATTTCTGCCGCAATTTAATAAATGTGGCGA
>JBIOHA010000152.1:0-6905 GCA_044448625.1 Chitinophagales bacterium
AATTACGGCCTCGCCAGAATTTTGAAATGAAGCAGTAGAATAATATTGATCACCATATTCAAAGCTGTAATCCCTGTCGCCTGTTATCGCATTAAATTCAGTAGCATAACTGTTGATGACTGAAATCAACACATCATCATCTCCTGTCCATGGTTCGGGAGTCTGGCCGATATATGTATTTTCATCTGCATATTCATTTTCTTCGTAGTATTCTTCTTCATCGTAATCTTCATCCTCAAATATATATTCCTCCTCCTCATCATAATTTATTCCATCATTCAGAAAATAGTCAACCATCGGATCTTCAGCGCCTGAATAAACACCATCTATAAAAAAGCCATCAAGCACTGAATCATTTACTGAATAGGTTCCGTAGCCATCAAACACACTATTATTGAAATAGCCGACATACCATGATCCATTGGGCCACTCATAAATCCCAAGACCTGTGATGGCACCATTCTCAAAACTTCCACTGTATTTTTCCTGAGTTTCAAAAACATATACGCCTTCCCCATTTAAACAGTCGCCGGAAATACAACCAGTTTGCGTATAACAATAATTAAGAAGAAGTGTTGTAAATAAAAAAAATACTATGTGGTTTCGCATTTGCTAAAGGTAGACGAATTGAAGTTAGCATAGGGAGAAATTATTTTTTTATATCCCTGGGTGATGGGTTTCTCTAATCACTTAATGAATTCTACGTATATGACGTAATGATCAATTTATCATTTCTGCGATCTTTTCAAAAGAATCGAAATCCTTAATAACGTATTGCTCTGCACCTTTCTCAATTGTTTGAAGTGCCAGGCCATAGCGTTCCTGGCTCGATAACATGATAACATGCACCCTCGGGTAATTTTTTCTGATCGTTTGAAGAATTTCCATTCCGTTAGCTGCGTCTTTTTGAACGGAGTTCAAGTAAAAATCGAGAATGACATAATCAGGATTTTGATCCAATTGCCGGAGACAATCTTCGCCCGTATGGAATACGGTGATCTCATGGGCAACTTCACGTGTGAGATAATCGGAAAGCGCCTCGGTCATCATTTTATCATCATCAACGATGAAAATTTTTTTAGCCTCAGTATTTTTCATTGCGTGGTGTATATGTAAGTAATCTGGATCTCATCAAAGGTAAAAAAAAGTTTTGTGCCATAGTTGCCCGCGATAAAACTTCCTGAAAATATTGGCTTCAGAGGTGGTTAATTTGTCGTACGGTGGATCAATTTTAATAAACAATGATTTATCTTTATCAGTATATTAATTTACTAAATCGAGATTTTTATGCGCATACCTATTTATTTTTTTCTCGTACTCTCCGCACACTTCGTCGTTGCTCAAAGCAGTTCGACAAAGGCAAATAGAAATACCTGGCTCATTAGCTATGGTTCATTACCGGTTCTGACGGCTCCACAAGAAACGACGCTGGCATCAGAAGCTGCAGCGATCAAATTAAGATCAGAACAATTAACGGGTGATGAAATAGGTAAAATAAAATATTGGTCTGCAGGCTCGCCTTCCTACAGGTGGAATGAAATTGCAATTGCATTGATTGAAAAGAACAAGCGACTGATCGAGAGCAATCGCTTTCTTGCTTTATTGAATTGTGCGGCTTATGATGGAATGCTCGTTACATGGCATTACAAAGACAGTTTAAAAATTAAAAGACCGTTTGAATATATATCACTGTTGCAACCTTTGATTGACGATATCCCCAGCTATTCTTTTCCAAGTGAATATAGCGTGACTGCTTCCATTTATGCCGGGATGCTCACCTATTTTTTTCCGGGAGATTCAATTGAGATCAGACAAAAATTAAATGAAGCAAATACAGCAGCATTAAATTCCGGAATTAATTACAAGTCAGATATTACAGCAGGTAGTGAATTGGGTAAATTTATAGCAACTCAATTTGTTGAATATGCAAAGCATGACAGATCGGATGTGAAATGGGACAGTATTATTCCGAAAGCAGAAGGATTATGGCATGGAGAAAATCCTGCGTACCCCACTATGGGTAAATGGAAAACATGGGTGCTCACTTCAGGCAGTCAGTTTCGTCCCGATCCGCCGGCGGAAAATTTTGCAATTGCGGAAATGGAGAAATTAAAATCGGTAAAGCATAGTTTTGATACAGATAAAACAGCTTTCTTCTGGGCGAATGCAATGTCGAAGTTATACTTTGATATAGTGAACAAAAAAATCTTCGAATATGACCTGGATAAAGATCCTGTTGCCGCTGCAAGGGTATATGCATTGCTATATATTTCTTTGTATGATGCGCAGGTAGCAGCGTGGGATGCAAAATTCACTTATTGGGCCACCCGGCCACAACTTCAGGATCCTTCTTTTACACCATTAATTCGCACACCTAATTTTCCAGGTTACCCATCAGGACATGCTACAACAGCAGCATCAGCAGCTGTAGTATTAAGCTATATATTCCCTGCCGATAAAGATTATTTTGAACTCCTGGCCAAAGAATGTGCAATGAGCAGATTTTATGGTGGAATTCATTTTGATATTGATAATAACACCGGCCTCGAAATGGGCAAAAAAATCGGAGCTGAAATTGTAAAATTTGTTGAGGGGAATAATAAATAGAAGTGTAAATTGTTTAATTCCTCTTAACTGCACTTTGAATTGGTTGGTGAAAAAGCATTTTTGCTATCAAAATTCAGGCATTTAAAAATTTTTAATTAAAGTGGAACTTCTCTTTCCTTCCTCACCCCTCCCTCTCCATTCTGGAGATCCTGCCTGGTGCCGCCGGCAGACAGGGGCGTATCATTATACAGCTTTCATAGGTCAAAAATAAAATCAACCTTTATCTTTTCTACCACCAATCATCCATTCAGAAATTCCTGCAATCATTAAATGTTTCCATAAATTTTCATTCGAAGGATAATTTAGTCAGGAGAAAAGCATTATCCTCATATTTAAATTCAGCGAGATGGATAACCTGGCCTTCTTCCCCTGGGGCGAACAGCACTCAAAGCCCTTTGGGGAAGTGGGGCTTAAATGGCCTGATATTATTTATCTTTATTGCTTAACTTATTTCAAAAAGAAACAATATGAAACAATTTCTCCTCATTGTATGCCTTTTCGTTGGCGGAAGGGTTTTGATCGCGCAAACTAATATTTTTCCAACCACAGGAAATGTTGGTATCGGTACTATTACACCTGCACAATTATTCCAGGTGACAGGTGGAATTTCCCAATTAGGTGGCCTTACAGATTATGCTCGTTTTGCTAATGATGGCGACCTCAGCTTTACCGGAAATGCTGATTACCTTGTAGGTGGTGATCGTTTTGCGTTCCGGTATCAGGGTAATCAGAATTTTGGATTGGTGTTCAGCGCTACCAACAGCCGTTATGAATTTCGCGATGGCACCGGTATTCCTGTTTTTTGGCAGGGTGGAAATGGCAATGCTTATATAAAAGGATTTTTATCCATTGGGTCAACAACAACACCCAATGCCGCCCTGGAAGTAACTTCAACCAATGCTGCTGCTATTAAGATAAATCCTTATGGTATAGCTGCAGGAAATACCGGAGGTTTGCGTTTTCTTGAATTAGCTGCCAACGGTGTTAACTATGTGGGATTTAGATCACCGGATAATATTTCGAATAATAAAACCTGGGTGTTACCAGGCATAGATGGAACAAGCGGACAATATTTAAAAACAGATGGTGCAGGAAATTTGGGCTGGGCATCTGATGCAGGAACTACTTATATTGCCGGAACAGGAATAAATATTACAGGCACAACAATAAATAATATTGCACCCGATCAATTAGTAACTTTAATTGGAACCGGAGCGGCATCAGTTACTGGCACCTATCCGAATTTCACAATTAATTCAACGGATAATAATACAATTTATTCAGCGGGAAGTGGAATTGATGTAACAGGAACAATCATCACTAATACTGCTCCCGATCAGGCAGTTAATTTAATTGGTGATGGCGCAACGTCTGTTACTGGCACTTATCCTAATTTCACAATTAGCTCAACAGATATAAATACTACCTATACAGCGGGAAGTGGAATTGATGTTACAGGAACGGTTATCACAAATACATTGCCCGATCAAACTGTATCATTAACAGGAACAGGTGCAACATCTGTTACAGGATCCTATCCCGATTTTACCATTAATTCAACCGATTTAAATACAATTTATACTGGAGGATCCGGAATTGATATTACAGGTACTGTGATCACTAACACAGGAGATATAAATCCTGCAGATGATGCAAATACTTCACTATCTAATTTATCATCAACCTCCATCAATCAATCACTTAACCCAGATGCAAATAATACACGCGATATGGGAAGTGCTGCGAATTCATGGAAAAATATTTATTCGGATGAAGGTTTTTATTTAGACGATGTTAAAATTATTTCCAATACCGGTGGATCCACATTTTTTGGCGCAGCTGCAGGAAATTCAAATACAACAAGTCTTAATACAGGAATTGGAAAACAGGCATTATTCAATAACACATCCGGTTATGAAAATGTTGCCGTAGGAGAATATGCATTGTTTGCAAATAATGGGGGATTTAAAAACACCGCGATCGGAATTTATTCGCTTACTTCCAATACATCAGGGTTTAATAATACGGCTAGTGGTTATCAATCGCTGTATTCAAATACTTCAGGCGATTATAATACAGCGAGTGGCCATCAATCATTGTATAATAATACGGATGGAAATTATTGCACTGCAATAGGAAATAATGCATTGTATACAAATAGTACTGGAAACAGTAATGTAGCTGTTGGCCATCAAACGATGTATTACAATTCAACAGGAACGCAAAATACTGCAACAGGAAATGATGCACTACGAACTAATTCAACGGGAACGAATAACACAGCAATGGGTTTTCAATCACTGTTTGCCAACACCGTCGGTAATTTCAATACTGCATTCGGCAACGCAACATTGGCAAATAATACAACTGGAATTTACAACACTGCTGCAGGAAATATTTCTTTAAATTCAAATACAACCGGATCATATAACACAGCTTATGGTCATTCTTCCGGCAACGTGTACTCAACCAACGCTCAATGTACTTTTTTAGGTTACGATGCCGATCAGGATGTTTCTGCACTAACAAACAGCACAGCTGTTGGAGCAGCAAGTCGGATTTCAGCCAGCAACCAGGTACGTATCGGAAGCAGCACTGTAACCAGTATCGGAGGTTTTGCAAACTGGACAAATGTAAGTGATGGAAGATATAAAGAAAATGTTCAGGAAAATGTACCGGGACTTGAATTTATTACCGAACTCAATCCGGTTACTTATACATTGGATGTAAATGGTATCAGTTCATTTTTACATGAGGATGAACATGGTGATGAAATCGGCGATAGCGATCGTGATGCGATCAATAAAAAAGCAAGAGAAGACAAATCAAAAATTGTTTATTCTGGATTTATTGCGCAGGATGTAGAGGCTGCTGCGAATAAGATCGGTTACGATTTTTCAGGTGTAGATAAACCCGAAAATGAAAATTCATTATATGGATTGCGATATGCAGAATTTGTTGTTCCGCTGGTAAAAGCAGTACAGGAACTGAATTCATTAAATCAGATCCATGAATCAAGAACCAGGGGCCAGGATGAATTAATTGAAAGCCTAAAGTCAATGATCGAAATTCAACAGTCCGAAATTGATGAATTAAAAACGATTATTTATTCTACCGGCTCAAATGATGGTGTAATTAAAATTTCTCCATCATCAGAAACATCAGTGTCATTGCTTGGACAAAATATTCCGAATCCATTTGAAAATTCCACCATCATTCCATTTCGTATTCCAAAAGGATGTGCGGATGCAAGTATTGTTTTCACCGAGGTATCAACAGGAAGAATTGTTCGTGCTATCCCTGTATCCTGCGGTGAAACCCAACTTTCTATTGATGCAGGATTATTGCCGGGTGGTACTTACAGCTATTCTTTATTTATCGATGGTGAGATCATTGACACAAGACAAATGGTGATTGCAAAATAATTGTACATCAATTAATAAAAAACTGCATGCAAAAGCTTGCAGTTTTTTATTGCAATTAATTTATTTAATGAGCAAACGTTCTCTCTCTGGGAGAGAACAGCCGTCAAGGCGCTCTTTGGGGAAGCAGGGCCGGAATACATGCTGCTTTATAGTTAAATCAGGTTAATATGAAAAAAACAAATAAAGGGTAATAATATCAATTGAATAGTTACCTTTAACATATGTTCTTTAAAGATTTGTGCGGCCAGACAAACCCTTAGAAAATGATGGCATGTGAGCTTTGATAACACATAATCTGAGTTCAAGTGAAAACTTATATTACCCTTTTAGTCAGTTGTTTCATTGTAATTCAAACTGCTTATCCCCAATCACCAATCACCTTTGGTATTACTTCAGGTATAAATTATTATCGCGTTCCTGAAAATGAATTCTTTCAGTTTAATAATTCTTATGTGCTTGATACAACCACTTATTATTATTCCGGTAATGGAACGTATTCATCAGGTTTCCCTGCGTTTGTTTTAAACTTTCCTGTATTTATTCAATTCAAATACAACTTAGGAATTGAAACAGGATTATGGTTCACCGGTTGCAAATTTGAACTCACTGAAACCGATTTTTATTATTATTACGGAGATACCCTTATTGCCTATAATGGAGTTGAAGAAAATACGTGGTCAAATGCCGGAATACCTCTGCTTATTGCATATTCATTTCCGTTTAAGAAAAGTAAACTCAGTTTATCCTTTGGGCCTGAGTTTGCATTTAATTCCGGTGCAGGCGGACTGATCATAGCGAATGCAGGTCTTCGGTATAATTATAACTTGAACAAAGGAAAAATACTAACGGCCGGAATTACTGCAGCACAATCAC
>JBIOHA010000153.1:0-6901 GCA_044448625.1 Chitinophagales bacterium
AATAAATTGCGCTCGAGTACTAGAAATAAAGCTTTAAAGGCGTATCTTGCGCAATAATTAGAAAGTAAGTATTGCCCTGTTTGATCGGGCATTCAAAAGATAGTGTTTTCATGGGGATCCCCCGGTAAAGTTTTCGCAAGAAAATGGAATCGGGGGTTTTTTAATTATGTAAAATTGAGCCTGTCTGCCGGCGGCGCCAGGCAGGCAAGATTGAACAAGATTTAGGGTGACAACTGATTATGAACGGGCAATAATTTTTGCTCAATTTTGTTCAATCTTGCTCAATAAATAAATTGAATCACTTCCAGCCTTTTAATTCTTTTATTTCTTCATAAGCAATGATCACCGATCGCAATTTTTCCTGCAGCTTTAATTTTTCGATGTGCGACAATAATGGATTTGTATCTGGATGATATTTTTTTGCGAGATCGTGATATGCTTTTTTTAATTGCTTTTCTGTGCAATCGGAATTTAATCCGAAAACCGAATAAATACTTTTTTGTTTTGACGATGATGCGTTTGGTTGAATTGGATCTGTAGCATATGCCTTTTTTTGTGAGCTGTATTGAGCAGCAAGTTGTTTAACCACATCGCTGTCGATATGCAAGTTCTCAGCTAGATAAAATAATCGCTCATTTAATTTATTGATATTAATGACCGGTGAATATGACAAGGCGTATAGAAATTTGATCAGGTTAACCTTTTCTTTCGGGTCGGCGATGGCATTGAGTTGTTCACAAATGGCGGCCACCTGTATGCGTTGCTGTAGAAGCTCTCTGAAAAAAGAGTAGCGTTTTTCTACATAGCTTTCACCAAATTGATTTACTAAACGCGACCGTATATTTTCAGGGGATAATTTTAATTCAATGCCCGTTACCTGTAAAATAAATGCGCCGAGCATCAAAAAGCTCAACCGTATATCGGGTGTTTTTGGCGGTGCCTGCTTAGGAATAAATTTGCCGTCGAAAAAACATCCGATAATAAATCCTGCAATAAACCCCCTTGCACCGTCGAGCAATAATCCAAATATTGCCAATATCAGTTTATGATAACCGAAGGGTTTAAATATTACTTTCCCTTCAGTTGTTTTTATTAATACGATTGTAAGGTTTTTATTGAATCGCAATTGAATGTACTTTACTGGTTATTTTGCTTTACTTGAGAACGGTGAATTTTTTATTCTGAACCGCCATGGAATCAATTTATAAGGTCCCTCGAAATTCATTCCTACCCTGGCGCTTTCAATAATATTTTTTGGTACAATGGGTTTCGCATCTTCGATCCATATCTCGTTTTCCAATAACGAAATGCCGTTGTGCTTTGTTGTAAATCCCAGGCATTGCGAAACGAGTCCTGGCCCTGCACCTAAGCCATCGTGCATTTTTTTGGTTTTCCTTCTTTTAAGGATAATATCCATTCCATCTGACGGCTCGATCGCCCTGATCAACACGGCATGAGGATTATCTTCAGTATGCGTGATCACATTAAACAAATAATGAATTCCATAACAGAGATATACATAACTGACTCCTCCGGCTGAATACATTATTTTGGTTCTGTCGGTAAGCCTTCGGTTATATGCATGGCAACCGCGATCTTCAGGGCCGCAATATGCTTCGGTTTCACAAATTATTCCGGAAGTAAATTGCCCGTTGGCGAAGGAAACCAATTTTTTTCCAAGAAGATCGCGGGCAACAGCAAGGGTATCTTCCCGCCTGTAAAATTCTTTCTTTAATTTCGGCATTGATTAAAAAGCAGTTTTCCTATCAACAAACAAAGGTATAATAAGCGTTCCCAAAAATATTCAAAGCCTGTACTTTGCAGATAACTATGAAAGGCAAATTATATTTAATACCGACAATTTTAAGCGATGAGGCTTTGCAGGTAATTCCGGCTTATGTGCACGACATCACTCGCAACCTAAAAATATTTTTTGCAGAAAATGAAAGAACAACAAGAAGATATTTGCGCAAAACAGGATTTACAACTTCATTCGACGAAATTATTTTATTACCACTTAATGAGCACACCTCACCTGAAGAAATTTCAGGATATTTAAAATATTTGAAAGAGGGAAATGATTGCGGATTGATGAGCGAAGCAGGCGTTCCGGCAGTTGCCGATCCCGGAAGCGAACTGGTGCGTTTTTGTCATGAAAATAATATGCAGGTTGTTCCGCTGGTTGGTCCTTCATCAATAATTCTTGCTTTAATGGCGAGTGGGTTAAACGGACAACAATTTAATTTTCACGGATATGTTCCGATAAAGCAACCGGATCGAAATAAATTCCTCCAAAAAATTGACCAGGAGGCACAAAAAGGAATTACACAAATATTTATTGAAACACCGTACAGGAATAATTCTTTGCTGCACGATATTGTTCATCAAATAAAACCCTCAACCAGGCTATGCATCGCTTCAGATATTACAGGCGCAAAAGAAAAAATTCAAACAAAAACAATTAATGACTGGAAAAAAGGGGATGTAGGAATTGAAAAAATACCCAGTGTTTTTTTGTTGGGGAGTTGAATCAGTTGGCAGTGGTGAATGGTGAGTCGTGAATGGTGAGTAGAATAAACCCGGGTGTCAAACTCTTAAATCGCAACCTCGCTACTTCGTTTTGGGAGCCACGTTAGTATTTCGCATTAGCAACTTTTTATTTTATTAAATTCATGAAATAAATTAATCAGTATCAGGTATCAAGTATCCAGCATCCAGTATCCATTATCAAGCATCCACAAATTCAGTTTACTTTTATACCACTAAAACTGAGATTATGAAAAGCCGGTCATTTATTTTGACTTTAACATTTGTTTTATTTTGCGGATTTCTTTCTGCACAGAATAAAACAAAAACCCATGCCACAACAGAAATAATTCCAAAAGAACTATATGGTGGGTTGCATTGGCGAAATATAGGCCCCTTTCGGGCAGGAAGATGCATTGCAGTTACCGGCGTATACAACGATAGCCGGATTTATTATGCCGGAGCCGTTGGTGGTGGTGTCTGGAAAACTATGGATAAAGGAAATTCATGGAGCGCTGTTTCTGATTCAACATTTACTTCATCGAGTGTGGGAGCAATTGAAGTGGCGCAAACAAATCCGAATATTGTTTATGTTGGAATGGGAGAAGTAGAAATGCGTGGAAACATTTCGTTTGGCGATGGCATGTATAAATCACTGGATGCCGGAAAAACGTGGAAACATATCGGACTAAAAGAAAGCTATGCAATTGGTTCTATTGCAATTCATCCTTTAAATGAGAATATTGTTTTTGTTGCTGCACAGGGGCATATCTGGGGACCGAATAAAGAACGCGGTTTGTATAAAACAAATGATGGTGGTGAAACATGGAATTTAATTTTAAAGGGAGAAAATGATTCTACCGGTTGTGTGGATATAAAATTCGATCCCACCAATCCGAATATTTTATATGCGAGCATGTGGAAAGCATTTCGTACACCATATACTTTGAGCAGTGGCGGAAAAGGAAGCGGATTATATAAAAGTATTGATGGCGGAAATTCATGGAAATTAATTTCTGAAAATCCCGGGATGCCAAAAGGTTTAATGGGAAAAATAATTGTTACTATTTCATCTGTTGATCACAATAATTTATGGGCAAGTGTTGAAAATAAAGACAACGCCGGAATTTATTTTTCTCATGATGGCGGTGAAACATGGAGGCTGCTTACAAAAGAAAATGATTTAATTCAAAGGCCCTGGTATTTCAGTAATATTTACGTTGACCCTAAAAATGATAATGAGCTTTATATTTTAAGTGTTGAATATTGGCGCAGCGTAAACGGCGGATCGGAATTCAGCAGAGCGGAAACAAATACCTGGGATAATCATGTGATGTGGATCAATCCGAAAGATCCCGACAATTATATTATCGGCGGTGATGGTGGCCCTACAATAACTTTTGACGATGGAAAAACATGGACCGAAACAGATATTCCTACAGCGCAATTTTATCATGCAAATATTGATGATGATTTTCCGTATCATGTGTATGGCGGACAACAGGATAATTCCTCTATTAAGATAAAATCGCGATCAGGCGGATCAAATATTGACGAAGACGACTGGCGCTGGGTAGCCGGCGGTGAAGCCGGATTTATTGTTCCTGATCCGCTGAATTCGAATATTACTTATGGTGGTGAATACGATGGAATATTTTCCTGCTATAATGAAGAAACAGATATGTATCGAATTATTTCTGTTGATCCTGAACAACATTATGGCGCTGGTGCAGTTACCGCTCAAAAAAGATTTAACTGGACATTTCCGATCACGTTTTCTCCGCATAATAAAAAATGTTTGTATGCAACAAGCAATTATGTACACCGCAGTTTTGACGGCGGAATATCATGGGAAACAATTTCACCCGACCTTACCCGCAACGATCCAAAAACATTGCAAACGAGTGGTGGCCCGGTTACACTTGATAATACCGGCGTTGAATTTTACGGAACAATATTTTCGTTTGCCGAATCATATATCGAACCCGGAACATTATGGGCCGGAAGCGATGATGGATTGGTTCATGTTTCGAAAGATAATGGCGCTACATGGATAAATGTAACTCCTGCAACATTACCAGAATGGAGTATGATCAGCTATGTTGAACCTTCATGGTTTGATGCTGGTACCTGTTATATTTCTGCAACCCGATATAAACTCGATGATTCGACTCCCTATATTTTTAAAACCACCGATTATGGAAAAACATGGACGAAAATTACCAATGGCTTGCCTATTTATAATCGTTGTGTAAGAAATGATCCGAACAAAAAAGGAATTCTTTATGCAGGGCTGGAAACTGGGATATATGTTTCTTTCGACGATGGAAATAACTGGCAACCGCTGCAATTAAATTTACCGACAACACCGGTTGTAGATATTCAGATCCAAAAAGGTGAACGCGATATTGTAATTGCAACGCATGGCAGAAGCTTTTGGATATTAGATGATATTACTCCGCTTTATGAATTGAATACAAACTCCGCAGAGGATGATCAATTATTTTCTGTGCATGATGCCTTCCGCACTCCAGGTCCCGGATGGAATTATGAAGAGCCTAATACTCAAAATGGCGAAAATGAACCCGTCGGCGTTAAGGTGCGATATTATTTGAATGAAAAAGCCGATAAAGAATTAAAGATGATATTTTATGAAATAGATGGTGATGAAATAATTACTTATTCAAGCAAGTATGATAAAAAACGCACACCTATTACAACGAAAAATGAATTTTATGAAAACACAAAGAAAGCGGAACCCGGAAAATTAAATCCCAACAAAGGCATGCATCAGTTTATTTGGGATATGCGGTATCCTGATGCAAAAGGCGATACCAGCGCCACCTTTGAAGCGTCGTTGATGGGGCCGCTTGCGGTACCAGGTGAATACAAAGTGAAATTATTTATCGAGAACGAATTAATTGATGAACAAACATTCTCGATTAAAAAAGATCCAAGGAACCCATCAACCATTCAGGATCTCCAGGCGCAATTCGATATGAACAAAAAGATTTGCGATAAATTAAACGAGATAAGTAAATCAACAGGAAAAATTCGCTCGCTGAATGAAGCTATCAATTCGTTTATGGATGATGATCTCGATTCGGCAAAACTCGCAGCATATAAATCAAAAGCGAAACCTGTTCTCGATTCATTAAAAAATATCCAGGAACAATTATACAATCCGAAGATCCAGGCTTACGAAGACAATTTAAAATTCCCGATCATGCTGGAAGAAAAAATTGCCGGCCTCAATTATTTTCTCCAAATGGCAGACACAGCCCCCACAAAAAGTATGATCGAAAAATATGATGACCTAACCAACAGGATCGATATGCAGTTAAAAAAACTGGATAACATCATCAATTCTGAAATGAAAGTGCTGGAAGAGATGATGGAAGATGATGCGAATTAGGCGGGCAAAAATGCGGATTAACCCAACCTACACATATACACGTGAGCACATTAACACGTGAACACACCAATACGCTTTAAAATGCGAAATTCGAAATGATTAAAAATGCCGATTAACCCAACCCATACACCCATACACATTTACACGTATACACGTATACACGTTTTAGTTTATCTTGAATCTTTCAACCGAATACCGTAAGTTTGAATTTGCTTTTAACATCCATTCATAAAATAAAACCATTACAAAATGAAAAACCTAAAACAGATCATTGGCGTTGCTGTATTATTCGTCATGGTGCTTACTGCCTGCAGTAATTACGGAACTGAAAAAGAATTTAACGGCGTTCAATTATTTTATACCAGCAGTATCACTGAAGCTGAAGCCGATTCACTGGGCAACTATTTAATTGCTGCTCAATTTGCCGATGGCGAGAAAAAATCTGTCCAGCTCAACAAGGACGGCGATACTTATGAATTCAGAATGGTAGTTAAGGAGGGATACGATACCAACGATGAATTTTTTGCCATTGCTCAGGCCTTCGCTTCTGAACTTTCAGCGGGAGTTTTTCATGGCAGTCCTGTTGAAGTGCATTTATGTGATGACCAGTTGGAAACGTTGAGAGAAGTGCCGATGGGTATGACTGCGCAGTAATAAGAGTTGCGGAGTTAATCCTGATAACGCTTCCAGTTGGAGACTGGATGACACTCAAGCGTATCCGGAGATATGTGCTTAACAGATCTTTTTTATTTAATAAATTAATCCACTTTGCGCCTTTGCACTTATGCTCCTTTGCGTGAAGCTACCATCACCCAACCCAAACCTCATTACCGTTTACCAATTCTGAAAAAAGAAAAATCAAAATACCCGAAAACCGTGAATATAATTTCAATTTTTATTTTAATATTTGTTGTAGAACCCAGATCTGATATGAGCCCGCCTTTCATTTGAAGTTTATTA
>JBIOHA010000154.1:0-6878 GCA_044448625.1 Chitinophagales bacterium
ATCCCATTTGTGATCATTCTGGGCATAACTCAAGACGGTGGCTACCCGCATATCGGCTGCCAGAAACAATGTTGTGAAAAAGCATGGGCCAATGATAGTTTACATAAAAATGTTGTTTCAATTGCATTGGTTGATCCAAAAGAAAAAAAGTGGTGGTTGATAGAAGCAACCCCCGATATCAAAAAACAATTAAAGTTATTCTCAGACCTTACCAATGATAGTTATAATTTTTTACCAGACGGTATTTTTATTACACATGCTCATATCGGGCATTATACCGGGTTGATGGAATTTGGCCGTGAAGCCATGAATACCAAAAATATCCCTGTATATGTTTTGCCGGGAATGAAAAAATATCTGGAAGAAAATGGCCCCTGGAGTCAATTGGTAACATTAAAAAATATAACGTTGGTGGAATTAAAGTCAGATTCCATTATCGCGATTGGAAATGGCAATACCATCCAGCCATTCACAGTTCCTCATCGTGATGAATTTTCTGAGACAGCGGGTTTTAAAATAATTACAGCGTCAAAAAAATATCTATTTATACCGGATATTGATAAATGGGCCAAATTCAACAAAAGTATTATTGATGAGGTAGAACAATCTGATATTGCCTTTTTGGATGCAACATTTTATTCTACGGATGAGCTTTCATATATTAATATCAATGAAGTGCCTCATCCTTTTGTAATTGAAACAATGGAATTATTCAAAACGAGCTCAATTAAAACAAAAAATAAAATATACTTCATTCATTTCAACCATACCAATCCTTTGCTATGGGATACTGAAATGCAACAGGAGGTCAATGACATGGGCTACAGGATCGCAACGCAGGGAATTAAAATATAATATCCCTTGCTCGACCACGTTTTTATTATTTAGTCGCACCAATATTAAAAGCACCATCAGACTTAATTGAATATATCCGTCCATGCAGTGTTCCAAATTGTTTGACCCAATAATTGTTACTTTTCCAGGTATTACTATTATCGATCAAATAAATTGCATTGGAAAATAGCAGATGTGCAGTATCAATTTTTAAATAGGGGTTATGAATTATGAGCGCATAATCGATCAACTCAGGATGGGTAACCGAATCGTTTCCTGTTGTTTTGTCGAGAAAAATAATATCCTTTCCCAAATAGGATAAGAAGGGATAGTGGAAATAAAACGAACTGTCGGAAGGCATGAAGGTGCTTTGAGATGTATAATCAATGATATGTGGATCTCTAATTCCTTTTTTTAGAAGGTTATTTTTTATATGAAATTTATATTCATCAGATACCAGGAGTGAATCATCGTCCGTAAGAATATAGCCATGATTGTTTTCATTTATCAGGATTGCCGTATTTTTTTTGAGGCTGTAAAAAACAATCTCATTCCGGTTGGAGTTTTCAATTTTTCTTTTAATCGATAATGTCGTTACCAATAACAACGAAGTTAATAGATAAAGAAAATATTTTCTCTCCTTTATTACCATAAATGCCCCGAAAAAAATTATGGCGATATACATTAGAATTGTTTCAGGTGCGCTGAGAAATAAATTATTGGTGACAGCAAATGGTAATTTATCAATTCGAATAACCGAATAATTCATTATCCGCAACGACCATTCAAGTAAGAAACCGATGCCCCCTCCTACCCAGGGGAGAAATCCAAAAATAAAAAAAGCAACACCAAGAATCAATATTAAAAATGAAACTGGAATAGCGATCATGTTGGAAAGCAGAAAATAGTTTGGGAACTGGTGGAAATAAAAAATACCTATCGGCGATGTTCCCAGTTGTGCTGCAATGGAAACAGAACTCAGCGACCAGAAATATTTTAGAATGATGTTCGCTGGTTTCCATAATTTATAAATCCATGGCTGGAAGAAAACAATTCCGCCCACGGCGAGATAGGACAATTGAAATCCAACCTGTGTGATCTGGTAAGGGTCGTCAAGCAATAATGGGAACATGGAAACGAACATGATATTAAAACTGTCGATCCTCCTTTCGTATAGTCTTCCAAATGCAAGAAAGGTAAACATCACTGCTGAGCGGTTCACGCTGGGCGACAATCCCGACAAGCAGGCATATATCCAGATAATTACAAGAATGATAATTGTTTTTATGAGCGCGGCAACAGATCTTTTTTTCATGAAAAATCCGAGCGGTTTGAACAGCATTTCCAGAATGATAAAAAGGATACCCACGTGCAAACCCGATACCGCGAGAATATGCATGGTTCCTGTGTCGGCATAAGCCTGCTGCACTTCATCATCAATCGCACTTTTTTGTCCGATGATCAGCGCTTCACCAACCGCAAGTGCATCTTTATCGTGAATATGTTCCTCCATGAGCAGGATAAAATTTTGTTTGCAATTAAATATTACCTGCCACTGGAATTTTGCATTGCTTATGTTTGAATTTCTATAATCATTTTGTTTGAGGAAGGCAATATGATATACTTTCTGGTTGAATAGATATTTTTTGTAATTAAATTCCCCGGAGTTTTTTGGCGATTGTGGTTCTGTAAATTTATTTGCAGTATAAAGGATATCGCCATAAATAAAATTTTGAGAGGCAAGCGAATCTTTAGGGATATATAAAATTGATTTCCCTTTTACCTTCCGTGAAATGTTTTCATCAATTGCAAGATCAACCTCAACATATAATTTAATATTTTTTTCTGTGAATTCCGGAGGCTTGTTGATGCGGCATTCAAAAATGGTAAGGCTGTCGGCGCCGTTCATGAAATAATTGTCGCGATACAATGGTGTATCCTCAATAACCAAAAATGCACCGCCGAAAACCAATATCAAATTCAACAACCATCCATGCATTGATTGCAATGGAAATGAGGTTGCTAATTTTTTAATTACCTGGAAGAGGAAATAAATAATTAAGAGCAGAAAAAATAGTATCCCGATCCAATGTTGCTGTAGCTCAAATTGAATTGATATTATGATCCCGAAAACAAACGGCACCAAATACCGGAATAAAGGAATATGGTTCCAGTAACCAGTCATAAAGGATAAACGGGGATGAAATTATATAAAATTGAGCAAAATTGAGCAAGATTGAACAAAATTGCGGGTAGCCAGTTGGCAGTCGCAGTCTCAGTAGGCAGCATCCAGTATCCAGCATCGGCTGTTAATCGGCTGCTATAAGACCCCTAACCCCCCAAGGGGGAACTGAGTTTCCATTCCCCCAATTTCAATGATGCAAAATCCAGCATCCAGTATCGGCTGTTCATCGGCTATTTTAAGACCCCTAACCCCCCAAGGGGGAACTGAGTTTCCATTCCCCCAGTTTCAATCATACAAAATCCAGCATCCAGTATCGGCTGTTAATCGGCTGTTTTAAGCCCCCTAACCCCCCAAGGGGGAACTGAGTTTCCATTCCCCCAGTTTCAATCATACAAAATCCAGCATCCAGTATCGGCTGTTCATCGGCTGTTCAACGCCGCAACTCCCGGCAGCACCTTCCCCTCAAAAAACTCCAGCATCGCTCCTCCCCCGGTAGAAACATAACTCACTTTATCGCTGAGTTTAAATTTATTAATAGCAGCAACAGAATCGCCACCTCCAATAAGTGAGTAGGCGCCATTTTCAGTTGACCGAACAATGGCATGTGCAATTTCAATTGTCCCCTTACTGAAATTTTCAAATTCGAAAACGCCCATCGGGCCATTCCACAATATCGTTTTTGATTGGAGGATCACTTCGGTAAATTTCTTAATTGCATTTTCACCAATGTCAAGGCCCATCCAGCCATCAGGAACATTGTTGCTGGGCGCAGATTTTCGTACAGCATTATTATCAAATTTATCAGCGATCAGAGAGTCTTCAGGCAAATAAAACTGAACATCCCGCGATTTTGCTTTATCTAAAAGTTGCAATGCCATTTCCAACCGGTCTTCCTCGCATAATGAATTTCCGATCTTTCCACCCATTGCTTTATAAAAAGTATATGCCATTCCACCTCCAACAATAATATTATCTGCTTTCTCAATTAATTTTTCGAGGATCAATATTTTATCAGAAACTTTTGCTCCGCCGATAATAGCTGTAAATGGTTTTTCGTGATCATGCAACACTTTATTAGCAGCTTTTACTTCTGCGTCCAATAAATAGCCCGCCATTTTATTTTCGGGTGAAAAGAATTTTGCAACAATTGTTGTTGATGCATGTGCCCGGTGAGCGGTGCCGAATGCGTCGTTCACATATACGTCGCCATAACCAGCCAATTGACTGGCAAACGCTTCATCTCCTTTTTCTTCCTCGGGATGAAATCTTAAATTCTCTAATAACAATATTTCACCGGGTTGTAATTTATCTTCTGCCGAATGCACTGCATCACCGATGCAATCATGAACAAATATTATTTCTTTTTTAAGAAGCTGGGAGAGATCAGCGAGAATATGCTTCAACGAATATTTTTCTTCGGGTCCGCCTTTTGGCCTGCCGAGATGCGACATCAAAATAACTGATCCGCCATCGTCAATAATCTTGTTGATGGTGGGAAGCGCTGCCCTTAATCTTGTATCGTCGGTAACGGCAAATGTTTGTTTATCGAGCGGCACATTGAAATCTACACGGACAAGTGCACGTTTATTTTTGAAGTTATAATTATTTATTGTTTGCATATAATTAACAGCCATAGCCACAAAGACGCGAAGTCACAAAGTTTCGCTAAGTTTTTTAAAGTTTATTTAATTGTTTTTAATAAAAATATAACGACCTATAAAATTCTCCCTGGTTTCAATACTTTGATCATTGTGCATCAGCAGTACCGACTTCAGCATCCACATTCATTTCCTTTTTTTCATTTCTTTTCATTTGCCAGGCGATCACTCTTTCCGGAAAAATAAAGATCATGAACATGATGCCAAACAATACCAGGCTACCGATTACATTGACGTAGGAAATAAGCCAAATAGCTGTGGAAAGCATGCAAGCAAAAATATAGAGCCTGGTTGCAGCAGACAATTCTGCCGGAGTTTCAGTTTGAATAAATCCTTTTCGTTTGGCATATAACCATATACAGGTCATGGCGGTGCCCATCAAAGTAAAATTGAAAAAATAAATGCTCATTGCAGCATTCGCATCCGGCGTTTGAATATTCTTCGACAATAATGCTGTTGCAAATGGTGTGATGGTAACTACTAATAATTTGAATCCGTTAATTAACGAGAGTGGGCTATCGCATTTTTTGATCACACTGAACATATAATGGTGATTTATCCAACATACCAATAAAGTAAAGAAACCTATGAGCAGTGCAAGAAAACTGGCCCATTCTTCAAATATTGCAGCAAGTAATGATTCACCTTCTTTCGCAACAGGGACATGAATTTCAAGAATGAGCAGCGTGATAGCGATCGCAAAAACACCATCGCTGAATGCTTCAATGCGTGCAGTGGAATTGTGAGAGTAAATCTTTTTTTTCATCGTGTAAAATTTGAATGAAGTTAAAATCTATTATTCACATTTAAACGGCGAATTATCGCAAAACAAATCCACCGTCATCACCAAAATTATTAAATTATTTTTAATTATTAGTTCGCCTTTTAATGCTTAAAATAATTATCGGAATTGAAACAGCCGTTTCACGCAGAGTTCGCAGAGGCGCAGAGAGCACAGAGAAATAAATGAAACCTTAGTTTTTTGCAAAAATCCGTTTTAATCAGCTAAATCTACTGTCTCGATAAGAAAAAAATCTGCGCCTTTTCTGCTAAATCCACGGGAGTCAACAATTCGCAATTATTTAATTCATAACGCTCAATTTTTCAACCAGATCAGCCAACCTGCTCGAGTACCCATATTCATTATCATACCATCCAAACACTTTCACCATGTTGCCGATCACCGAGGTGAGGTCTGAATCAAAAATACAGGAATGCGGATCGCCTACAATGTCGATAGAAACCAACGGTTCGTCGGTATACGACAGGATATTTTTCAATTCATTTTCGCTGGCTGATTTAAATGCGGCATTCACTTCATCGATGGTAGCAGATTTTTTCACTGTGCAGGTGATATCGGTAATTGAACCATCGGGCACCGGAACACGGATCCCTGCTCCGCCGATCTTCCCTTCCAGTTCGGGAAACGCAAGTGTTATTGCTTTTGCAGCTCCGGTGGTGGTAGGCACCATATTCATAGCTGCAGCACGTGCCCGCCGCAGGTCTTTGTGCGGTGCGTCATGCAGTCGCTGGTCGGATGTATACGAATGCACGGTGGTGATATATGCCTGTTCGATCTCGAAATGTTCGTGGATAACTTTGATCATTGGTGCAGCGCAGTTGGTAGTGCAGGAAGCGTTGGAAATGATAATATCGTCGTTCGACAACATATGCTCATTTACACCGAGCACAATCGTTTTTATATCCGCAGTTTTTGGCGGTGCCGACAACAACACTTTTTTTGCACCGGCATTGATATGTTTTTGCGACGATTCAATATCGAGAAACAATCCGGTTGATTCGATCACCAGGTCGATCTCCATATCCCGCCAGGGCAGTTTCGCCGGATCTTTTTCGCCAAGCACCCTGATAGTTCTGCCGTTTATCACGAGGTTGTTGCCTTCAATGGCAACGGTTCCATCAAATTTCCTGTGGATGGAATCGTATTTAAACAGGTGAGCAAGTGTTTGCACATCGGTGAGGTCGTTGAGGGCCACCACCTCGATATTTTGTTTTTCGAGCAGGCGTCGCAGGAATATTCTCCCGATGCGTCCGAACCCGTTGATAGCAATGCGATAGTTGTTCTTCATTATGCGGTAAAATTAGCAGGTGGATCAGAAATTTTCAGCAGAAACTTTCATGAAAAGGCTTTTTGCTTTACTTTTGCCCTCTCTTAAAAAGAATGGCCCGTTCGTCTAGGG
>JBIOHA010000155.1:0-6877 GCA_044448625.1 Chitinophagales bacterium
AGATTTAATTTTCCCAGGTCGCCCGACATTTTAAACATTTGGCTGATGCTCAAGTGCTGCGTCAAATAATACACTAAAAATCCAAAGGCAACGAACATTCCTAAAAATATCACAGCCATTTGTTGTTTATGTGTAACAGCTATTGCCTTCGATCCTCCAAAAATGATGTAAAGTGTTGTTACCGTTCCAATAAATAAAATGGTATAATTCAGATCCCAATGCAGCAACTGCGAAAGAATAATAGCCGGTGCGTAAATAGTTATCCCTGCCCCCATTCCGCGTTGAATTAAAAACAGGATTGCGGTAAATGCACGTGTTTTATAATCAAACCTGTTTTCAAGAAATTCGTAAGCGGTATATACTTTCAGCCTGTAGAATATCGGGATAAAAAAAACAGAGATGAGCACCATTGCTATCGGTAATCCAAAATAAAACTGGACGAATCGCATGCCGTCGTCATAAGCTTGTCCGGGCAACGACAAAAATGTTACGGCACTTGCCTGAGTGGCCATTACACTTAAACATATCCCCCACCAGTTATTACCGCTACCTCTTAAATAATTCTCAATGTTTTTTTCGTGACGGGTTTTATAAATGCCGTATGCACCAATCAATATCAGAGTACCAAACATTACGATCCAGTCGATGTTACTCATTAAAAGAGATTAGTGATATAAGCGTAAATTATGATTTGAAGAACCAGGAATCCAACAACAAAAATGTACCATTTTCGCCAATAAGATCGCTGAGAAGTATTATTCTCGGTTTCTGATTTATGAGGAGTTTTGTCCATGTTAATTTTTTACCGGGTAATTATTAAAGGTTTTAATTATTTGGATTCTCGTATGAAATTAAATTCATAAATAACCGAAATGCGCCAGGCACTCCTGCGGGCAATTCCCTGAAAAAAGCAATACCGGTGTAAATAAATGCACCTTTTCCATAATCAGCAATAATTAAGCTGCCGTTTTGAGGTTGCTCATTCGGATCGGTAAATGCAAGCGGTGTTTTATACTCAGATGCAAGTTCTTCTGCGAAATAAATTCCGCGTTCCTGCACCCATCCTTTAAAATCGTCATTGATAATTTTATTTGGCACATTTAAAACTGGGTGCTCTGGCAATAAAAAATCAACGGGAGAATTTTCATCAGTAACCCGGCCCCTTTTTATTTTAAAAGGAAAAGGGCCGATGTTCTCTGTATACATATCCCAATTAGTAGAATATTGCGTAATCAAAAGTCCACCGTCACGGACATAATTCATCAGTGTTTGCTGATTATCGGCCATTGCTTTTGAAACATTGTAAGCACGAACACCAATAATCACCACATCGTAATTTTTTAATTCATCTGCTGTGATCTCTTCAGGTTTTAAGGTGGAGATATTCAAACCCAGTTGAGCAAGGCTTTCGTCAACCTTGTCGCCGGCTCCTTCAATGTAGGCGATCTTTTTATCGGGAAGTGAAATGTCCATCTTGGTTAGTTTTATTGATGCGGATTCCAGAATTATCTGGACGGGTATATGATCGTAGTTAATAATATAAGCTTCTCCAACAGTAATTGGAATAATGGTCATATACTCTTCTAAATTTTCATTTATTCCAAGAAGTGTATCTTTTCGATTTAGCTCAAACTGAATGTTTGTAATTTCATCATGCGCCTTGACGGTGAATGTATATTGTTTTGTTTCTCCTTTTTTGAGATCCAGTTGAATAGTTTTTGGGGAAATCGTGGCACCATTATTTGCTATTATGCTCAACACATCAGAATAATCTTTGTTTGCCGTAATATTTACTGCTATGTCTTTTTCATTCATATCAGAATAAAAAATGTTTTTTTGGTCTATATGCAAACTAATTTCGGGAAGCACAACAACAGGTTTATATACCTCCCCTTTTACGGCGTCGGTTTCTTTAAAGACTATTTCCCTGTCAAAAGCCAATGTGCGTTCACCCATCTTTATATAATAAGTAAATTTAAAAGAAGGGTCATTCTCTGGCTTTCCGATCAATTCTACATCATCTACCCAGAACAATCCATCATAACTTTTTTTGAGCCAGAAAGGAGATGAACTTACAACATTCCAAACACGCATTTCAATTGTATCTACCTGGTTTATACCAACGGGCAATATCTCTCCAACTTTTATTAATTCACCTGGTGTCATAATGAGGGCAAGACTTATCGGATAATCATTTCTTTTTATACAGCTGCTCACCACTTTAATGGTTTCTCCGTTTACAACCTCGCTTTTTTCTACAACGGGTTCCATCCACAAACCTAAACAGGCAACTATAATATTCTGTAATTGTTGCGTTTTGTACTCAACTAATTTATCGTCAGGTAATTGATGAATAAGATCATAAACTTTCAACAATGCATCAACCGATTTTTCAGGGTGCGAAATATCATAGTCAGCAATTATATTATCGAGTAATATTTTTATTTCACCACCCTGCCGGTATCTCTCCCAGGTTATGTTAACATCACCAAGTACATCGTTAAAGCTGGAAAGTGGATCACCTTTTTTTAGATATAAATATTCAATTTGTTCACCCCTTGTTGGTGTTGCCCCAAATCCCTGGCTTTTATGATTGGTTCTGCTTTCTGCAGCGATCTCGCCATAGCTTTTTCCGAGCAGGGTATTGTAACCGCCTACATCAAATGATACGATATTTTTATCACCGTTCTTTATTTTTTCAGGCAGCGTTTCATCCCACCGCAGCGAATTATTCCAGAATATGCGTTTTGTTTTCCACACTGAAACATATTTTAATTGTTCGGGGAATTTGTTGGGATCGGCTGCCGCATCAAATGCTTCTTCTGCAATCAATGCACTAACCGTATGCTGACCATGACCTGCTCTCTCATCCGCTGGAAAACGCATTATAATAATATCAGGTCTGAAATTCCTGATCACCCAAACAACATCCGAAAGCAAACTATCATGTGGCCATTTTGTAAATGTTTCATCAGCACTTTTGCTATAACCAAAATCAACCGCCCTTGTAAAAAATTGCTCTCCGCCATCTACCTTTCTCGCAGCCAGTAATTCCTGTGTTCTGATCACTCCCAAATAAGCTCCTTGTTCTTCTCCTATTAAATTTTGCCCGCCATCTCCACGTGTCAATGATAAATATCCCGTTCTTACTTTTTTTTCGTTGGCTAAATATGTGATCAGCCTGGTGTTTTCATCATCAGGATGCGCTGCGATATACAAAACCGAACCGATTGTATTTAATTTTTCGATCTCAAGCAAGATCCGCGACGAGTTCCATTCAACCTGCTGTGCATTTAAACATTGAACAACAAATAAAAGCCAAACCGCAACAAATAATTTTTTCATTCTAGTTATTATTTAGTATCAAGAATCAAGCATAAAGTATCAAGCTTCCGGCATGAGGTATCTTATCAACTCCTAAAAATAAAAAACCCCCGAACAATATCGAGGGTTATTAATATTTTTTAATGGAATATTATACAGATGTTGGCAATTTAACAGTCATCACATAATTAATTCCCGGAATAGCGTTTTCAGTTTTGATCTCCTTCCCTTCCAGCGAAGTTTTAATATAATGATTGATGAATGCGTATCCTCCCTGCACCTCTACAACATGGATCTTATTTTCTTCATTGATGGTAAAGGTGATCACCACATTTTTTTCGTCGGGAAGTGGCAGCACAGAGGCTACTGATATCTTTTTGTCGGCACTTGTACCGCAACTGGAAAAACTTTGCTGTGTTGCTTCATCAACAATACTTGTGGCCTTTTTCAAGAGATCCTCACCATCAGGACCATTGGGATCGCAGGCTTTTCCTATCGAAAACCCCGTCATAAACACGAGTATTAGTGCAAATAGGTTTTTCATACAGTGGTTTTTGCGGTGATGCCAACAGGCACCGTGAAATTAAAAATCATTAAGTTAATATTTCCGGTTGTTAACCAATTTTAACGCTACGACGCTTGAAATATTCTCAAAGTTACATCTACATGACAAAAATTAACATCTTTTTTTCGACAATGAAGTGGATTTCAGCGACAAACAGCTAAAATTGGGCTATGCTTCGGAACGACCATACAGCAATTGATATCAGAAAAGCGGGCAAAAATGATGTTACGTTGCTGGCCGATCTCAGTAGGAGGACATTTTATGACACCTATCATATGTTCAATACACCGGAGAACATGGATATTTATATCAGTGGGCATTTTAATGAATTGCAGATCGCAGTTGAATTGACCAACCCGGTCGTTTCGATCTTTATCGCAACATATACTGATACCATTGTTGGTTATATCAAACTGGATCTGGTTAATTATTCCTCCATCCCTAATGGAAATGGCATGGAGGTTTCGAGGTTTTATGTAGATAAGGACTTTCAGAATCTTGGTGCAGGAAAGCTACTCATGAATAAGGCAGTTGAGTTTGCACGTGAAAATAATTGTAATTACCTCTGGCTCGGCGTATGGCAAAAAAATTTACGTGCTGTTGAAATATATGAGCATCTGGGGTTTGCAATAAAAGGTACCACAACATTTTTATTGGGTGATGATGAACAAGAGGATTTTGTAATGGTGAAAAAATTGAAAGATGAGGAAGAATGAAAATAATATATTCCAGAGATCAAATCGATCAACTCATAATCAACTATTAAATACTAACCTTTTTGAAGCAGCCCAAACCTGCAAATCTTTAAATCGGCAGAAATTATTTTTTATTCAACATCCTTATCTCCAATAATTATCTTTGCGCCATGTTTGCGGGAAAAGTAGTTTGGATTACGGGTGCTTCATCAGGTATTGGAGAGGAATTAGCCAATCAGTTAGCTAAAGAAAAGGCCAAACTTATTTTATCATCAAGGCGTGTTGATGAACTTGAAAGGGTAAAGAAAGAATGCATATCTTATACCAACGCAGTAGAAATATTACCACTTGATCTTTCAGACATTACATCTCTAAAAACCGCGGCAGATAGCGCAATCCTCATCTTTGGAAAAATTGACATTTTAATAAATTGCGGTGGCATCAGCCAGCGTTCATCTGCTCTTGAAACCAATGCCGAAACCGAACAACGCATCATGAATATTAATTTTTTCAGCGCTGTAAATCTTTCGAAATTTGTTTTGCCTCAAATGCAGAAAAATGGTTATGGAAAAATTGTTTTAATAAGCAGCATAACAGGAAAAATTGGCGTGCCTAACCGGTCTACATATTCTGCAAGCAAGCATGCCCTTATCGGATATTTTGATTCTATGCGTGCCGAACTGGCAATTGCAAGATCACCGATCAATATTCATCTTATCATGCCTGGATTTATTCATACAAATATTTCATATCATGCCGTAACCGGTGACGGAAAAGAACAGGGGGTTTTGGACCCGGGACAGGAACATGGTATGCCGGTTGATATTTGTGTGAGAAAAATAATATCTGCAATTAAAAAAAATAAAAAAGAAGTGTTGATCGGTGGCAAAGAAATCTGGATGGTATATTTTCGCCGGTTCGTTCCTTCTTTATACTATAAATTAATTCCCCGTGTTCAAACAAAATAAATTAAATCAATAAATAATTCACAATCACCAATATTCATCACTCATTACTCATCACTCATTACTCATCACTCATTACTCATTTTATGGCTCCAATCATTAGCGGTATACAGCAAATCGGCATCGGAAATCCTTATGTGCATGAAGCGTGGAGATGGTATCGCGAAAAATTTGGAATGGATGTCAAGATCTTTGATGAAGCGGCTGAAGCAAATTTAATGCTGCCGTATACAGGGGGTAAACCGCATAAGCGCCACGCCATTCTTGCAATTAATATGAATGGCGGCGGTGGATTCGAAATATGGCAATACACTTCGAGAACACCGGTACCTCCCTCATTTGAAATTCAGTTTGGCGACCTTGGTATTTATGTATGTAAAATAAAAAGCCGCGATATTAATAAAACGTTTGATTTCCTCACCAAACAGCAGGCTTTGATATTAGGAGGAATTTCAAAGGACCCAAAAGGTGATCTCCATTTTTATGTAAAAGACCTTTACGGAAATGTTTTCGAAATTGTAAAAGCTGACGATTGGTTTGGAAAAACAAATTTCACAACAGGCGGTTGTTATGGTGCTGTACTCGGAGTTACGGATATGGAAAGATCTATTAAATTTTACAGCGAAATTCTTGGTTATGATAAATTAATTTACGACAAAGAGGAGACGTTTGAAGATACAAAGGTGTTGGCCGGTGGAAATTCCCGATCAAGAAGGGTACTGCTTGCACAATCACAGCAAAGACGGGGACCTTTCAGCAATTTGTTGGGAAATGGAGAAATTGAATTAATTAAGATCGCTGACCGAACACCAAAAAAAATATTCGAAAACCGTTTTTGGGGCGACCTTGGATTTATTCATTTATGTTTCGATATACAGGGAATGAATGAAATGAAACAATTATGTGCGTCAAAAGGATATCCATTCACTGTTGACAGTGGTGATCATTTTGATATGGGTGAGGCAGCAGGTCATTTTTCTTATATTGAAGATCCGGATGGTGCATTAATAGAATTTGTTGAAACGCATAAAGTGCCCATTTTAAAAAAATTGGGATGGTATTTAAATTTAC
This sequence comes from Chitinophagales bacterium, assembly GCA_044448625.1. Classification (GTDB taxonomy): domain Bacteria; phylum Bacteroidota; class Bacteroidia; order Chitinophagales; family BACL12; genus UBA7236. The sequence goes on from JBIOHA010000155.1 coordinate 6,621, forward strand.
AGAAAAGGGATCCGGAAAAAGCATTGCCCAACTGGATGATAAAAGCAATGGGATTAAACCGCACAAAATAATTCAAATAGAATTCAACTCTTCTTCGCTCAGTTCCAGGTCTTCTCTTACCCTGTTTTTTGTCGGGAAATAAAATATCAGCATCGCCGCCATAGCAGTATAAATATATAGGAATACATCGCCACCTGTATTGAGAAAAAGTACTGCAGCCAATAAGGCCGGTCCTTCAAACAAAGCGCCTCTTACAA
>JBIOHA010000156.1:0-6825 GCA_044448625.1 Chitinophagales bacterium
GGCCATATCCATAGCAAGGTTCTTGTCAACATCCCAGATCGAAATTTCAACCGCTCCATATTCCGTTTCGATGGCTTTATAATTTTTAATGAATTTCTTTTTTGCATTATACCTCGCCAATGTTTTAGTAGAATCGAAACCATAATGTTCGATGAGGTGGTATTTGTTGATGATATAATCTATGATGCTGCTTGTTTTTGCAATGGTCAGGATACGGTCAATATCTCCCGCACTTCCAAAATAATCAATTTCTATTTCGCCCGACGACTGGCTATAAAGCACCTGCCTGTCGGTCATTATTGGATTTGACGGATAAAAAGTAACTGATGATTTAAAATAATCGGGCATAAAAAACCAGGTGATGATACATGAAGCAACTGCAACAAGGACAGTTACAATGAGTATTGGTTTTCTCCATTTAAATAAGATCTGAATCAACTTAACAATATCATTCGATTGTTCCATAAATAAAATTTGAGGGCAAAGTTAGAAAAAGTCAATAAGAATCACTGGTTTTTACGTATTCCCCTAAGAAGAGGAGGGATGCTCATTGTCAGTTCCTTTAACGAGAACAATCCAGCTGGTATAGCTGACATCGTTGACAGAATTCCAGAAAGAACAAATTTGTAATACCACGTTGTATTGATTTCTCCAATTGCCCAATTTATTAATATGACCAGGGTTATAAAAATTAATGAATGCATCCATTTTTTTTCTGCAAACGGTATGGCAAACAACCGGTTGCTAATATAAATATGTGCTACAAGTATCAATGATTGCGATGCCACGGTGGCCATTGCCGAACCCAATGCTTTGTACTGGGGTATCAAAATAAAATTCAATAAAATATTCAACAGGAAACCGGCAAGCGAAATGAGATTAAGTTTGCGAATATTTCCCTGTGCTGTTATTAAACTCCCATAAATGTAGGTAATGCTGATGCAGATAAAACTAATCATGAGCCACCCGAAAATTGAGGCTGAATAAATATCTCCGGTTTCATACAACAGCTGCATAATATCCAGTCGATAAAAAATGCAGGTGATACCGGATGCTGCACAAAACAAGAGCATTAATTTATATCCGAGATCAAGTAAGGGTTTAATGTTTTCTTTAATCTCGATCATACGGCTGAACATGGGAAGTAATAAACCGGCAAACAGGAATCCAATAATATTTAATGCATCAAGCAGCCTGAACGCTGAGGCGTAGATACCTGCCTGGTATGCTCCATCTGTTTTTAATATTCTTTCGATCATTACTCCATCTACCCGGTAATAAGCAGTCATCAAAAACCCAAGTAATGCATAAGGAAAACTTTTTTTAAAGATTTCTCTGATGAGGGAGAGATCAATTTTCCATTTTATTGTAATATGTTGTTTGAGAATAACAGCAAGTGCAACGATCAACCCGCTGATATAACCGGAAATTTGCGCCCAAACAAATGAATTTACAGAAATGGGGAATTTAAACACCGAGGTCCATAGGATCAAAGCGCAAATGACGGAAGTGATGAGTTTATCCAAAACGGAAAGCACGGCATCAGTTTTAAATAAATGCAAGGCACTGATATTGGATCGCAGAAAAGAATAAAAGGACATTAATATTTGCATCATCATTAATGATCCGAGTAATTCGAGCTGATCGTTATTGAAGTTAATTCCTATAGCTGCAATAAAGAGAACAATGATATACACTACCGTCAATATCACTTTTACCGCCAGAGTAGAGATAAGATAAATTCCGAGCCTAGCCGGATCCTGGGAAACTAGCCTGTTGTTGAAATTATTGATCCCGAAATCAAGGATCATCTGAAACAAATAGGAAAAATTAAATAGTGCAAAGTAAACGCCGTATACATCAGGCCCAACATCATTTTGAACCGACCGGTCGATACCAAGGATCCAGAAAGGCTTTACAAGCAGGTTGAGTAGCAACAAAAAACCAATGTTGGCAATAAATTTTTTGCGCATTTTTTTGTTTCTGCGCTAAAATAGTTATTATTGCTTCAAAATTACCTGCTAGCGATAAAACATCTACCTAAAGATTTCGTGATACGGCCTACATCTACGCTTTTTCGCTTATTTATTAAACATCAAATTGTATAACATGCTCATCGCTGTTAACACACGTTTCCTGATAAAGGATAAACTGGAAGGCATAGGTTGGTTCACATACGAAACAATGAAGCGGCTTACCCGGAATCACCCCGAACACCAGTTTCTATTTCTATTCGACAGGGATTATGATCAGGAATTTATTTTTTCTGAAAATGTTATTCCCCTAAAAGTTTGGCCCCCCGCACGCCATCCTTATTTGTGGAAATATTGGTTTGACTATGCTTTGCCGCAGGTATTTAAAAAATACAAACCCGACCTGTTTATTTCAACCGATGGTTTTTTATCATTAAATACTAAAACTCCAACCCTGCTCGTAATTCACGATCTAGGTTTTGAACATTATCCGGAACATATTCCCGGAATTGTAAGTCGTTTTTACAGAAAATACACTCCGCTATATGCGAAACGGGCAACGAGGATAATCACCGTTTCGGAGTTTTCAAAAAACGACATCATAAAAAATTATCATATCGACCCTGATAAAATTGATGTTGTTCATAACGGGGCAAGTGATAAATATATAGCCTTGTCTGAAGAGGAAAAAATAATTACACGACAGAATATTTCAGGTGGAGAAAATTATTTTGTATATGTCGGCTCCGTGCACCCAAGGAAAAATATAAAAAACCTCCTGCTTGCGTATGATCAATTGCGCAGAGAAAAAATTACAGGAAATAAATTGCTGATCGCCGGACGGTTGGCCTGGAAGACCGACGAAGTGAAAGCGGTTTATGAAACCATGGAATTTAAAAATGATATCATTTTTGCAGGACATCTCCAATTAAACGAATTAACCCGGGTTGTAGCTTCTGCCGATGCCCTGGTGTTTCCATCTTTATTTGAAGGCTTTGGAATTCCTGTGGTAGAGGCAAGATTATGCGGTGTTCCTGTAATTGTTTCCGACCGAACCAGCCTTCCGGAGGTAGCCGGAGAAAATGCAATTTATTTTAATCCCGATGATGTTGAAGATATAAAACTTGCAATAGTTGAATCGATCGCGAAGCGCGGAAAGTATGCAATGAATTTGGAAGACATGGCTAAAGTGAAAGAGGAATTCAACTGGGATCATGCTGCGGAAAAGATTTATGCCTCTATACTTGTTACGATAAAAAAACTGTCGCGGAAAGACCATAATTTTATTTTAAGCTAAATCTGAACCATGTCGATATGGATCGCTAAGGCTATTACCCAAAAGCTGATATCATTTCTACCCTTCAAGCATAAGATCAACTATTTTTTTCAAAAACATATCACGAAAGGGTTAGCGCTTTCGGATAAATTGTTTGAAACGAAGTTGGTCCATTGCAACCAGCATATTCAGGCATTAAAGAAATATAATCCCGGCAAAAAGAGATTTTCAGCGCTTGAACTGGGAACTGGTTGGTATCCTGTGGTTCCTGTTGGAATGTATTTATGTGGTGCTGTTGAAATTTATTCAGTGGATATAGCGCAATTGATGACGCTCGAAAAAACTGCCTCCACTGTCGATAAATTTATTGAATATCACAACTCAAATAAACTGAAAGAAATATTACCTGCATATGAGGAAGAAAAGCTCCTGTCATTGAAAACTTTAATGCAAACGAATCCACCTCTGGAAGATATTTTGCAATTATTGAATTTGAAAACGATCATCGGGGATATTACCCAAAATGAAATGTTATCTAAAATAAAATTTGACCTTATTCATTCGAACAACACATTTGAGCATATTCCTGAAAAACATTTAAAAAATATCCTTGAGCGCTTCCATGCTATTTTGGGTAATGAAGGTGTTATGAGTCACTTTATAGATATGAGCGACCATTTTTCTCATTTCGACAAAAAGATCTCGCCCTATCATTTCCTGAAATTTTCGAAATCCCGGTGGCGGTTCATCGATAATAATATTCAGCCGCAAAACAGGCTGAGGATCTCCGATTACAGGAGGCTGTATAAAGAAACAGGATGGGTGATCAGGGAGGAAATAGTGGAATCGGGCAATCCGGAATCATTATCAGCTATAAATATTACACATGAATTCTCTCAGATTGATAAAAATGACCTTGCTATTACGCACGCTCTGTTAATACATAACCGTTAATATTCTCTTGCGACTTTCTGCATCGCCTTTAATTTTTTATATTTGGTATGAATATGAAAAAATTAATTTTATTGGCTGCATGCTTCTCTTCGTTTTTTGTATTTGGGCAACAAGCCGGCAAATATCCATCCCCAATAATAGAATACCCTTTAAAGGCAACTATAAATATTGCTTCAATTAAGGAAGACTGGGCACCGCAACTCCAAAATATGGAAATGCCTGCCCCGGGTTCGGAAAGTTACAGGCGTTATTTAATTGACCTGAAGGAAGATCTGTATGAGAATAAAAAATTTCCGAATAATTTAAAATTGGGTGACATCAATAGTTTACCTCAACCATCCATTCTTGCCGGCTGGGAAGGAAATCCTATGGGAACTGGAGTGCCAAACGATAACGACATGGCGATCTCCAACGATGGAAAAATTATTTCGGTTATCAATTCCTCTATTTATATTTACGATATTACCGATACTTTATTATACTCAGTTTCATTAGCTGCCTTTTCAGATACACTGGGAATAGCTTACAGTAAATTTGATCCGAAGGTAATGTATGACCCACGCCAGGATAAATTCATTATTATTTTTCTTGCCGGCTTCGAACCTGATGAAACGAATATTATCATCGGATTTTCAAAAACAAATGATCCTGCAGCGGAATGGAATTTATATGCGTTGCCCGGTAATCCAAAAGATAATGACCGATGGACTGATTTTCCGATGTTTGCAATTACTGAAGAAGAATTATTCCTCACAATTAATTTAATTATTCCTGATGAGCCATGGCAAACAGGTTTTAGTGAAACATTGATATGGCAAATGAACCTGGAGGATGGTTATTTGGGAGATCCACTCAATGCAATTTATTACGACAGTATTTATTTTGGAGGAAAGCCGATAAGAAACCTTAATCCTGTAAAAGGTGGAGAAACAACTTACGGTCCTGATATGTATTTTTTGAGCGACAGGAATTTTTCGGCAGAGAACGATACCATTTTTATTGTTCATGTCACCGGGTTGATGGATGAACCTTTAACTGAAGTTGAAGTGGATTATTCTATTTCCGATTTAAAATACGGTGTTCCCCCACAGGCGAGGCAATTTGGTTCACATATTTTTGATACTAACGATGGAAGGATATTAGGTTCTTATTATGAGGATGGGCAGATTCAGTTTGTTGGAAATACGCTTGATCCGAATACAGGATTTTGTGGAATTTATCACGGAATAATAACTGACCTGGAAGGAGCTAAAAATATTCATGCACATATTATTGGCGATGATACTTTGGATCTCGGCTATCCAAATATTTCTTATTCTGGCCATTGGGATGGTGATAATCAGTCAATAATTACTTTTGATCACAGTGCGCCTGAAGTGAACGCCGGAATGAGCGCTGTATTTTTTAATTACGACACTTATTCCGATATCCTTAATATTAAAACAGGTGATTCTTATGTAAATGTATTATCCGGTACTTATGAGCGATGGGGTGATTATACCGGTTCGCAAAGAAAATATAATGAACCTGGAATTGTTTGGGTGAGCGGTAATTTCGGAAAATTTATTGACGGATTTCCATTCGTGCAGCGAAATAATGCAACATGGATCGCATCATTAATAACAAATGACGATCATCCGGAGGGAATATTGCCCAACCAAAATAATTTCAATACCAGGGTGTTTCCTAATCCTTCTTCTGATATTTTTATAATAGAATTTGAATTACCATCATCGGGAATAGTTGAATTCAGAATTTATGATATGAGTGGGAGGTTGGTAAAATTCCTTTTAAAGGCAGAAGGTAAAACCGGGCTGAATTCTTTTTCATTTTCGACAAACCCTTTGAGTTCCGGTAATTATTTACTGGAGGTTAAACTCAACGGTGAGGTTTTTCGCACGAGTCAGATCAGCAAACAATAGTTCCGTCCTGATCTCCTGCTTCTATTAACTTTGTAATTTATTTCATTTTGAAACTGCCGTGCAGGTATGCGAGGAAAAAAGACAATTAAAATACTGGAAAATATTACCATCACCCAAATAGCCGATCAGGGGATAGGGATTGGTCGCATTGAAGGAAAAGTTTTGTTTGTTGAAAATACAATACCCGGAGATGTGATTGATATGCAGATAACGAAGGGAAAAAAAGATTATGCTATTGGTTTTCCCGTTAAATTCCATTCTTATTCAAAACTACGTGTAGAGCCCTTTTGCGAACATTTTGGCGTTTGTGGCGGATGCACCTGGCAGAATGTAAGTTATGAAACGCAATTGGAATTTAAGACCCAATTGGTGAAGGATGCGTTTAAACGGATCGGAAAAATGGAATCTGAAATTTTACCTATTCTCCCATCGCCATTCGATAAATATTACCGAAATAAAATGGAGTTCACATTTACCAATGCCGGATATATTGAAGGAAATTTTTCAAAAGAAAATATAATTGAAAAGGAACCCGCACTTGGTTTACATGTAAGGAAGAAATTTGCGCATGTTTTTGATATAAGGCATTGTTATTTACAGCCGCATCCGTCAAATGATATCAGGCTGGCAATCAGGTCGTATGCATTGATGCATGGCTTACCATTTTTCGACCTGAGAAATAAAACGGGTTATTTAAGAA
>JBIOHA010000157.1:0-6776 GCA_044448625.1 Chitinophagales bacterium
ATAATTATAGTGAATATTATACATCGGTGGATGGTGTAAATAAAGAAGGCGGAATTTACGCTAGTGCTGTAGGTGAGGAATATGGTTTTCAATCAGGGGACAAACTCATCTCCATAAATGGAAAAAAATTCGACCGCCTTGATGATTATATTTCAGCAAGATTATATTCGGTGCGGAAATGGAAGTTGAGCGGGATGGCAAACAGGTTTTCTTTACAGTTGCCGACAGCGCATTTAAAGATAAGATGCGAGGCAATACTTTAATTGATCTTAAAGCAACCGTAAAAATAGATTCTTTAAGCGATTCATTGCACAATGCCGAAACCGCAGGATTGATGAAGGGCGATATAATTAAAGCAATTGACAGTATTGAGATCTCCTGTTTTACGCAACTCGCCGATCATTTAAAATCAAAAAGCAATGAGCAGGTACAAATTTCCATAGAACGAAATGGAACATTATTGACCATGCCTGTGAGCGTTGATAAAAATGGCAAGATCGGATTTATTCCAGGTATTAAATTATTCCAATATGATTCTGTGAAATATACAATGGCAAAATCCATTGGCTATGGCACCAGGGATGCATTTGAAGTATTTTATTTCCAGGCAATAAGTTTATGGCGAATAATTAAAGGCGATATCCCTGCAAAAGATTCTATTTCAAGTCCTATTGGTATCACAAAATTATTTGCCCCTAAGTGGGACTGGAGTTCGTTCTGGATGCTTACTGCATTGTTAAGTATGGTACTGGCATTTATGAATCTATTGCCAATACCAGCATTAGACGGCGGCCATATGATGTTCATATTAATTGAATCAGTAACCGGTAAAAAACTGTCAGATAAATTTATGGAACGGGCACAGATTGTTGGAATGGTATTGTTGCTCGGCTTAATGGTGTTCGCTGTGGGGAACGATATTTTTAAGATAGTAGGGAATTGAGTATCAGGTATCAAGTATCAAGTATCAGGTATAATAATCTGAGAGATTCTTCGGGCTTTTAGTGACTTTGTGGCAAATACTACATCATTGAATTATTTCGAATTTTACAAACTACCCGTTTCATTTCTTTTGGAAGAGAAATTAGTGAAGGAAAAATATTTAATCCTCAGCAGGAAATTCCATCCCGATTTTTTTACCGGAGCATCAGCAGAAAAGCAGCGGGAAATCTTAGCACTTTCCACAGAAAATAATAAAGCTTTTCAAACATTGAAAAATTTTGACAGGCGGATGAAATATATTTTGATGGAGAAAGGGTTTTTAGTGGAGGAAGAAAAGTACAGCCTCGCCCAGTTGTTCCTGATGGAGATGATGGATTTAAATGAAGGCATCATGGCAATTGATGACGATCCTTCAAAAAAGGATGAAATAATAGTGCAACTGAGCCAAATTGAGGATGAGCTATACAGCGCAGTGCTACCGCTTTTATCAGCGTATAACGAAAATACAGCCGTTGAAACCGATTACCTCACCATAAAAGAATATTATTATAAGCGGAAATATCTGTTGCGTATTCGTGAGCAGTTAGATAAATTTGCATCCCCCTGAATAAACAGTATTGCCGAAATGGTGGAATTGGTAGACACGCTGGACTCAAAATCCAGTGCCTTCAAACAGCGTGTGGGTTCGAGTCCCACTTTCGGTACCGATTTAATAACTCAGAACCTCTCTGCGTCCATCAGGTTCTGACTTCGTCAAGTCCCAAATTAAAATAGCAATCTGAAGTTCTGGAATAAAGATTGGGTAACTTTACTTATGCCCGTGAAATTATTTTTCCTCAGTTCATTCCTGATTCCTCTTCAATGGATAGCCGGGCAGTCGCCTCTCATTTATGAAAAATATTTCGATCTCGGGCTCACCGAATGGACCTCTGATGCCATCGCAACTCCTACTGGAGGATTCCTGATACTTGGCACCAGTGTTACAGAAGGGACATTTTTACTTAATATTGATTCGACGGGAAAAATTATCTGGGAAAAAACATATGAAGGAATAGGATGTTATTCGATTACAAATTGTTCAACTTTCGGATACCTGATGGCAGGATTTGAACTCATACGGATTGCATCTGATGGATCAATTATTTGGGAAAAAACGCTTGATGGTATATTTGGCGATTATGACCCGGCATATGATATCATCAAAACAGCAATACCAGGTGATGGAGGTTATATTTTAACAGGCCACAATGATTGGCGTGCAGGCTTGGCAAAGATAGACGCTTCAGGAAACCTGATTTGGAGTCAACAATATGGTAATGATATTAATGATCGCGGATATGCATTGATTGAAACTGCTAATTATGCCTATATCATGACAGGAGCTGCATATCATGAAGAGGTGAATTCAAATTGCGGGTGGGGATTTCACAGCAACCTGTTTATTACAAAAACAGATAATGAAGGCAACGTGATCTGGTCAAAGGAGTTTGGAGATGAATTCGATGATGCCGGAGTAGCAATTACGAAATGCGGTAACAACGACTTTATCATTGCAGGGTATCGTGACGCATCAGAGTGTTCCGACGTGAAAGCGTACCTGATCAGGATCTCCAATGCTGGCGATGTAGTTTGGGAGAAAACATATTCCGGTCTCGGATTTGCTAATTCAACCTCCATTTCTCCCACATGGGATGGAGGTTTTATTCTTACCGGTTCAACAAATGGTCTGGACAACCCATCCTCGGTTTATCTTTATAAAATTGATGCCGATGGAAATTTACTTTGGGAGGACTATTATGGTAGTGATGAGGAAAGCGATGGGGGCACCGTTGCCATTGAAACCACGGACAGGAATTTTTTTATTGCCGGGGCTGGGCGACATGAAGGCTCTGTATCATCTGATATTTATTATTTAAAGGTTGAGAGCTATAATTCCGGAACCATAACAGTTCCGGCTCTCGATAGCGTTATGGTTTTTCCAAACCCAGCTTCTACATATATTAATATCAGCACTAATAATGAAATTGATGATTTAATTATTCGATTTTTTGATAGTGCAGGAAAAAGAATTGGGGTTTATGAAATGCCCCACGGAAAAGCTATACGTATCATGACTCCCATAACCAGGGGAATGTTGTTTTATGAAATCATTGTTGATGAAGAGGTGATAGCTCATGGAAAATTGATTGTAATTTAAATTCTCGCTTCACTCTGGATGGGCATCAGACCCATTCATGCATGCCTAATCGCAGTGCAGGCGATCATCATATCCATGTGCAGAAATCTTATCCGAAACTAACCAACTGGAATCTTTCGTTTGGGCTGAAACTCATATAGGTGCTGCAACTGAATGATTTTTTGGTTCAAAGGCTAAAACTCTAAATTATTTTTTACGAACTTTGATTTCGTAGAGGTTTTAACCTACCTTTGCAACTTCATTTAAAAAAATCATGTACGTAATTGTAAATATCGCTGGTCAGCAGTTCAAGGTTGAGGAAAACCAGGAAATCTTTGTTCATCGCCAGGCGGGGAGTGAAGGAGACAAGATCGAATTCAACGAAGTGCTCCTGAGGGCTGATGAAGGTAAGATCCAGGTTGGAACTCCTACAATTGCCAAAGCCAGTGTTTCTGCAACCATCGTATCTCATTTAAAGGGCGACAAAGTGATCATCTTCAAGAAAAAGCGCCGCAAAGGTTATCGGGTTAAGAATGGTCACCGCCAGCAATTCACAAAGATCAAAATCGAAAAAATCGTTTAAATAATCAAACAATGGCACATAAGAAAGGAGTCGGTAGTTCCAAAAACGGTCGCGAAAGTCACAGCAAACGCTTAGGCGTTAAGATCTGGGGAGGACAGCCCGTTATTTCCGGCAATATCATCATCCGCCAGAGGGGAACCGAGTTTCACCCCGGTAAAAATGTTGGAATGGGTAAAGACCATACCATCTTCGCCCTTATTGATGGCGTTGTAACCTTTTCAAAAGGACGTAAAGACAGATCATTTGTTCATGTTTTGCCCCAGGCAATAATAGAATAAGAACTACAATAACAAGAGACTAAACCCCTGGAGTAATTCCGGGGTTTTTTTATTTAACCAAATTGAAGCGGGGAATACTGGATGAAAACCCCTGATATGATAATTTTACGGCTCTAAGCCTGTTTATGCTTTCAAATAAAGAAGTATCACGGTTGTTTAAAACGCTTTGCGGACTGATGGAACTGCATGGTGAGAACGATTTTAAAACCCGTACCTATGCCAATGCAGCTTTTCAAATCGGGAGGATCCATAACAATGTGCTCACTATGGATGCTGCCGAATTGGAAAAACAACCAGGTCTTGGAAAGTCGGTTGTTGGAAAAATTATAGAGCTGAAAACGACAGGAACTATGGTGGCGCTGAAGGAGCTTATCGAAGTTACCCCTCCCGGCCTTATCGAGATACTGAATATTAAAGGCCTCGGCGGGAAAAAAGTAGGAATGATATGGCGCGACCTCGGTATTGAAACAGTGGGCGAGTTATTATATGCATGCAATGAAAACCGGCTGGCAAAACTGAAAGGATTTGGTGAAAAGACCCAGCAAAGCGTGATCACCTCAATTGAATATTACCAAAGCAATATGGGGAAATTTCATTATGCGGCGGTAGAGAAGGAAGCAAATGATATGATCGATTTAATCTCAAGTTTATTAAAGGGAGACAAAATTTCAACAACCGGTGCCATCAGGAGAAAATGTAATGTGATTGAAAAGCTTGAGATGATATGCAGCGACAAATATGCTATCACTGCCAAAATTAATGACCTCGAACACCTGGTTGTTGATACAAATACGAGGGATAAAATAGCAGGAGAAACAAATAATGGGTTATTGTTCGAAATAAATATTGTTCCGGATGAAAACTATTTCTTTGAATTATTCAAACAAACTGGAAGTGAAGGCCATGTAAAATATGTTTTGGAAAAATTAAATGGGAGAACTGATTTCGACAGCGAAGAAGAAATTTATACTGCTGCCGCACTTCCATTTGTTGAACCCGGGTTACGTGAAGATTATTTTGAACCGGGACTATTGAATGGATCGCCATTAATTGCACAATCGGATATAAAAGGTATTGTTCATAATCATAGCACCTGGAGCGATGGAAAAAATACCATAGAACAAATGGCAATTGCATGCAAAAATGGCGGCTATGAATATTTTGTTATTTCCGACCATTCAAAAACAGCAGTATATGCCGGAGGATTAACTGAACTTCAAATTGCTGATCAGCATAAAGAAGTTGATCGGTTGAATTCCAATTTGAACGGATTCAAAATTTTTAAAAGCATAGAAAGCGATATTTTATTTGATGGCCGACTTGATTACGATGATCAAATATTAAAATCATTCGACCTTGTAATTGCAAGTATACATCAGGGATTAAAGATGGATGAAAATAAAGCAACCCAGCGATTGCTCGCAGTAATTGAAAATCCTTATACAACAATTCTGGGGCATATGACAGGCAGGTTAATTTTAAGCAGGCCCGGATACCCTGTTGATCATAAAAAAATAATTGAAGCCTGTGCATCCAATGAGGTGATCATTGAGATCAACGCAAATCCATATCGCCTCGACATGGATCATGCATGGATACCTTATGCGCTCAGTAAAAATGTAATGATATCAATTAATCCCGATGCGCACAGTGTTGAAGGAATAAATGATATTCATTGGGGCGTGATCTCAGCACGAAAAGGAGGGCTCAAAAAAAATATGTGCTGGAATGCGCTGAGCTTACCTGAAATAGAGGAATGGCTCGCTGCAAGAAAAAAGAAAAAGGGCATTTCGTAATTTTACATCCTCAATGAAGAAATATTTCTCGTTAATTACATTTAGTCATACTGTTTTTGCATTGCCGTTTGCTATAATTGGATTTTCTCTCGGAATTTCACAACCGGGCGCAGAGTTTAAATGGATGGACCTGGTGCTTGTAATTGCCTGCATGGTATTCGCAAGAAGTGCTGCGATGGCATTTAACAGGTATATCGACAGCGATATTGATAAATTGAATAAGAGAACGGAAAAACGGGAAATTCCAAGCGGGGTGATCACAAAAAAAAATGCAATATTTTTTATTGCATTTAATTCAGTTGCTTTTATAATATGCGCCGGCTTATTGAATAGTTTATGCCTGATATTATCGCCGGTTGCTTTGCTCGTGATCCTGGGCTATAGTTATACCAAACGCTTTACCTGGCTTTGTCATTTTATTCTCGGAATAGGATTATCATTAGCACCCATTGGCGCTTATATTGCCGTAACAGAAACATTTCAGATATTACCGATAATTTTTTCACTTATAGTTTTCACATGGGTATCGGGGTTTGATATTATTTATGCCCTGCAGGATGAAGAATTTGATAAGAAAAATAATTTATATTCTTTACCGGCTAAATTGGGGAAAAAAAATGCGATGATGGTATCGGTCATCATTCATTTAATAACGGCCTCTTTAATTTTTTATTCCGGCACCTATTTATTATTCGGGGCCTGGTATTACCTTGGCGCCGGATTTTTTACAGGTATGCTGATATACCAGCACATGATCGTAAAACCGAATGATCTGAGCAGGGTGAACAGGGCATTTTTTACAACCAACGGAATAGCAAGTGTTATCTTCGGAGTTTTTATTATTACTGATCTTTTTATTTTCTGATGGCAAGGATATTAGCAATTGATTTCGGAAGCAAAAGGGTTGGACTTGCGGTTACTGACCCGATGCAAATAATCGCAACAGCTTTAACAACTGTTGATCGCAAAGAGGCATTGGAATATATCAGTCAGTATATTAA
>JBIOHA010000158.1:0-6703 GCA_044448625.1 Chitinophagales bacterium
AGGAACTATTCAATGGCAAAAATCATATGGAGGATCTGAGTTTGACTGGGCCGAGTTTGTTGTCCAAACACAAGATCATGGATATATTATCTCCGGAGCTTCATATTCAAATGATGGTGACGTAACAGGCCACCATGGCCCACCAGGAAACAAATCAGATTGCTGGGTATTAAAAATTGACAGTGTGGGGATTTTGGAATGGGAGCATTCTTTTGGCGGAAATGATTGGGAAAAAGGGGCCTGCATACAGGAACTCGCAGAAGGTGGATATATTGTTGCCACCTACACAGGTTCTAATAACGGTGACGTTGATGAATTAATCGGAAGTTCCGATTACTGGGTATTTAAATTGGATACACTCGGCAATTTAATTTGGGAAAGAGTTTATGGGGGAACGTCTACTGATAATGCGAATGCCATTCAACAAACAACAGATGGGGGATTTATTATTGTGGGTCAATCAACTTCAGAAGATATTGATATTACTGACAATCACGGACAATATGATTGCTGGGTTTTAAAAACTGACAGCGCAGGAAATATTATTTGGCAAAGATCATACGGTGGAACCGATGATGATTATGGTATTTGTGTCAAGCAAACAATTGACGGTGGTTATATTATTGGAACTTCTTCCACGTCTCATGATGGCGACATTACAGATCACCACGGACTATGGGGCGGATGGAATAATGATGCATGGGTTTTTAAAATTGATTCTATTGGCGTCCTGGAGTGGGAAAGATCTTTGGGAAGTACTGAAATAGATGCAATTAATTCCATCAAAATGGCAAGTGACGGGAATTTTATTTTAGGTGCAACAGTCGGTAATTCGGATGGAGATGCTGATTCTTCCTATCATTATGGAGGAGATTATAGTGGAGATTACTGGCCGGTAAAACTTGACAATTCGGGAAATATTATTTGGCAAAAATGTTTCGGAGGTTCAAGTTTTGATGGGAGCGATATAGTTCTTTCGATTGATGACGGCTTTATTGTTGCGGGCAGTTCATATTCATGCGATGGAGATATTTCCGGATGTTTAGGGGATGAGGATTTTTGGGTTGTGAAGCTTGGCAACGAATGTGAGTTCAATACATTTTACGCTGATGGGGATTCGGATGGTTATGGAGATATTTTAAATTACACATATAGTTGTGAGGACACATTATCAGGTTATGTTTTAAATTCAATTGATTGTAATGACACAAATGCTTTAATTTATCCATCTGCTATCGAGCTATGCAACGAGCTTGATGACAACTGTAATTTCATTATTGATGAAGGCATTCCTATTTATATTTATTATTTAGATTCAGATGCGGATGGATTTGGAAATGTTTTATTTCCCTTGTATACATGCGCCGAATTTCCACCTACTGGTTATGTAATGGATAACACAGATTGCGATGACGATAATAATATGATACATGAACCTGTCATTTTTTATGCTGATGAAGATGGAGATCTGTTTGGGGATGCATTAAATACTTATATATTTTGTTCGTTGTTGCCTCCTTCTGGTTATGTGAACGACAGCGCCGATTGCAACGATCTGGATGCTGAAATAAATCCTGCAGCAATTGAAATATGCAACGATTTAGATGACAACTGCAATTTCGCTATCGACGAGGGATTAACGATTAATACTTTTTATATTGATGCAGATGGGGATGAATATGGTAATTCAGATATATTTATCAATTCCTGTTTAGAAATAATTGCAGGCTACGTTTTAGATTCAACAGATTGTGATGATACGAATAATTTAATTTATCCCGGCGCAACGGAAATTTGCGATTACCTGGATAACGATTGTGATGGGATCATTGATGATAACCTGGCATACATTCTTTATTTTGAGGATGCTGATGAAGATAGTTATGGTAATCCGGATGTTGATTCACTTACATGCACTATTCCGCCCGGTTATGTTCCGGATTCCACCGATTGCGACGACACCAACCCGCTCATTTACCCCGGCGCCGATGAAATATTAAATGGGCTGGATGATAATTGCGATAAATTGATTGATGAAGGGTTGGGAATATCCGAAATAACTGAAAATGCAATTGTAATTTACCCAAACCCGGCCGGTAATATTTTATACATTCAATGGCCCGATAAAGAAGCGGCAACTTTTCAAATAATAAATGTTGTCGGAGAGATCATGGAAACAATTGAAAAAGAATATCCTGTTAACGGTTTAGATGTCAGTAAATATGCAGCAGGAGTTTATTTGTTGAAAATAAATACGTCTGAAAAAGAAATAGGAATTAAATTTATTAAGGATTAATGTCAGTTGATGAATTGATACCACCATGAAAAACCCGTCTAAAAATTCAAACATAAAATATTCTCAATTTGCCGGGGTATATCTTCTTTTGCATACCAATTCAAATGCACAAGTAATTTACACCGATGTTGATCCTGACTTGATACTTAGTGAAAGCCCTCAGGGAATTTGGTTAGACATTGATGAAAATGGGATATCAGATATTGGGTTACAGAACGATTCATTTACCACTTATTCTTTTTCACTTCAGGAAACTCATACTTTTCAATTTCTGATTGCTTTCCTTTACACAACAGAAAATGCAATCGCTGGAATTAGTGATGCAGACGGTACATGCTTCCCGTACGCTTTATCGGCAGGGGAATTAGTTGGTGGTGATTCAATTTGGCAAACTTGTTTTTCCCAATTTCTTGCATTCAAAAGGCTCCATTCGGCGGGCTTGACTCATGTTGGAACTTATGAAAACTGGTACAATGAGTTAATTTCGGAAACATTAGATCATTATTTAGGCGTACGTTTTATAGATGAATTTGGAAACAACCACAATGGCTGGATTCGTTGCGATATTATTGATGAAGGAAGAACTTTAATAATAAAAGATTATGCATACGAAACTCAGGATGATTTCCCAATTATTGCAGGTGATACTTCAGGCTTTGTAGGCCTTGAAAACCTTCAAAGTACAATAAACGCAACTGTTTACAGTTTCAACAATACCATTTACATAAATTTCAATGACTTTTTAAAAGGCGTTGAAATTCGCATTTACGACCTCAATGGAAAAATTGTTTATGCTGATAAAATAAAAGATCAATTCGAAAAGATAGAATTGAATGAAGCGAAAGGGGTGTATCTGGTAGAATTAGTTGCAGGAGAAAATAAATTCACCCGGAAAATATTTATCAATTAACAATGCACCCCAACCACAAAAAAATAAATTCCTATTCTGCATTTGCGGTTGCGTTTATAGCGATGCAAAATGGTGTGGATGGGCAGGCTGTTTATACTGACATTGACCCGGATATTGAAATTCAATTCGACGGGCAAACTGCAGGAATTGATATGGATAATAATGGAACTTTTGATTTTGGATTTTTAATAGCATCCTGGAGCTACAATTATTGGAATGGATCTTCTGAAACATTACGTCAGCGTAGAAGAATTTGGGTCGGTCCTCAATTTATTTCTAATGAAATTGCCGGAGATTATTTTTACCCCAGTGCCGGTGGTAGCATATTGTATCATCCATATGCATTCAGTCTTTCTTCGAATATAAATGAAGATTTAAGTTTTCAATATTGGGGTTCGCAAATAATGGCTGGTGCTCACAAAAAATTAGAAATCCCTGATGACTGGAATTTTGATGGCGGTCATTGGATATATGATGAAGAAAGCCACTACTTAGGTGTTAGTTTTTACGATGAGGATGCATGCTTACACTATGGATGGATACGTTGCATTGTGAAAGACACGGCAAATATTTTAATTATTCAAGAGTATGCTTATGAATCCAATTGCGAAACAGGTATTAAAGCGGGCGATGTTATTGGTGATACCACCGTTGCCATCCAACAATTAAATTCCCTGAACGCCACAATTTACAGTTTCAATAATACCATCTACATAAATTTGAATGAATCATTCAACAGCGTTCAAATTCGCATTTACGATCTCAATGGAAAAGTTGTTTATGCTGATAAATTAAAAGATCAATTCGAAAAGATAGAATTGAATGAAGCGAAAGGCATGTATGTGGTGGAATTGGTAGCGGGGGAAAATAAATGTGCTAAAAAAGTTTATCTAGTCAGTGGTGAGTAGACCTGGTGGGCAGTCACAGTCGTAGTTGGCAGTATCAGTTGGCAGTTGGCAGTGGGCAGTCACAGTCGCAGTGGGCAGTCATAACCCTGCAACCCAGAACTCAGAACTCAGAACTCAGAACTCAGAACAAATGGATATTTTTGGCGCTGTGAAAAATTATATCTGTGTGCACGGGCATTTTTATCAACCGCCAAGAGAAAATGCATGGCTCGAAGAGATTGAAAAACAGGAATCTGCATTTCCCTACCACGACTGGAACGAAAGAATTTCAACAGAATGTTATGGACCCAATGGCGCTTCACGGATCCTGAACGATGAACAAAAGATCATCAACATCGTAAACAATTATGCCGATATCAGTTTCAATTTTGGTCCGACATTATTGTCGTGGATGGAAAAGCATGATGCTGATACCTATCATTCCATCATTCTTGCAGACCTGATCAGCAGAAAAAAAAATAATGGATTTGGAAATGCCATTGCGCAGGTTTACAATCATATTATTATGCCGCTGGCAGCCACCAGGGATAAACAAACACAGATCATCTGGGGTATTGAAGATTTCAAAAAGAGATTCAACCGCCAACCCGAAGGCATGTGGCTGGCAGAAACGGCAGTGGACACAGAAACACTCGAGATCCTCGCTGAAAACAATATTGAATTTACCATCCTGGCACCGCGGCAGGCTAAAGCATTTAGAAAGAATGGTGAAGCGCAATGGACCACCATTTCCGAAAACAATAATTTAGATACCACTGTTGCCTATTTATGTAATCTGCCGTCGGGCAGAAAAATGCATTTATTTTTTTATAATGGCACCATTGCCCGCGATGTTGCTTTTAACGGGTTATTGAATTCGGGAAAATTATTTGCTTCGAATTTATTATCTGCTGTCGACAGAAAAAAAGATACCCCGCAATTAATACATATTGCCACCGATGGCGAAACATATGGCCATCATCATTATCGCGGTGATATGGCGTTGGCCTCCTGTTTAGATGGATTAAAGCAGAACAAAGAAATTGCCATCACTAACTACAGCGAATTTTTATTTCTGTTTCCGCCAGAGCATGAAATTCAAATTATCGAGAATAGCAGCTGGAGTTGCGTGCACGGTGTTGAGCGCTGGCGATCCAATTGCGGATGTTCCGACGGTGGACATCCCGGTTTTCACCAGAAATGGCGGGCGCCATTGCGCAATGCATTAAATTGGCTGAAGGCCGAGGCGGATAAAATTTTTGAGCAAACATTAACTATTCCGGGAATAGATCCCTGGGAATTGAGAAATAAATATATTGAGATCATTCTTAACCGCGATGAAAATATTACAGAAGCATTTTTTGAAAAATATTGAAATATAAATATTACGGAAGCCGAAAAAATAAAAACGATCCGCATGCTGGAAATGCAGCGCAATGCTATGCTCATGTTTACCAGTTGCGGTTGGTTTTTTGATGAAGTGAGCAGGATCGAAACAAAACAAATATTGCATTATGCCGATCGCGTGATTCAAATAGCTGAGCATGAAACCAATGTGAAATTGTATGATGAATTTTTGCAAATGCTGAGCATGGTTCCTTCCAATATAGAGCAGGTGCAACATGCAGCGAATTTATATGAAGAGGCGATCCGGCCCCAGCGATTAACACTCACCAAGGTAGGAATGCACCATGCTGTTATCAGTTTGTTTGAAGATTTACCTGATAACACGGAAATATTTAATTACAAGATCACATCGCGGTTTTTCGAAAAAATTGTCGCAGGAAACCAGATACTTTCTGTGGGGAAAATTGATATGGTTTCCAAATCAACACTGGCTGAAGAGCAATTTATGTTTGCTGCCCTCTATCTCGGCGAGCACCATATTTTTGGGGGATATGCCAATGAGATGGACAGCGAATTGTTTGAAGAAATGTTTTTTCAACTCAGGGAACGGTTCAGGAGGAGTGATGTAAATGGAGGAATTGAACTCATAAAAAAATATTTCACGGCATCATTTTCATTTTACGACCTTTTTAAAGACGAGCAGGAAAAAATATTGAATAAGCTGCTTGAAAAAGATCTGGCGGGTGCCGACGAAAGCTATAAAACAATTTACGACCGGACGTATACCCTCGTGAATATGCTGAAGCGCCATAAAAAAAATATTCCCGACTTGCTTGAAAAAAATATAAGCGCTGTGATCAATGCGGGACTGAAAAATATTTTCACAACACCCAAACCAAATATTTTTAAACTCGAACAATTGGTAGATGAAGCGGTAAAATGGAATATTGAACTGGATGCAGAAAATATTTCATTTGCGGTTTCTAATAGATTATATGCTTTGGTAGATGAATTATCATTTAAAGTAGATGATATTGAATTTATTGAAATGCTGAGTAAAGTATTGATCGAACTGAATGAGCTGAAACTTAGATTCCGGCTGTGGAAAATTCAGAATAAATTTTTTACCATCGGCAAAGACTTTATCGGCAACGAAAAATTTATGTCGACATTAGGTGATCAGGAGTATAAGCGTTGGGAATTAAAATTTAAAGCGCTGGGCGAGCAGTTGAATATTAGGTTTTGAGCGGGGGTGTGTATGAG
>JBIOHA010000159.1:0-6683 GCA_044448625.1 Chitinophagales bacterium
ATATATGCTCAATATTATTTTCCGCGGAGTGAAGGCATCTGATGAAGTGTTTGCACTTATTTTTAACCGTAAAAGAAATACGGTTAAAAATAAAAATGACGATGAAGGATTCACCGACTACGAGGAGGTTACAGATGAATACACGCTCCCCAAATAATCCATTCTTGTTTTCCGTTATTAAAAAAATACCCGATTGAGAAATTTATTTTTCCTTCAGCTGCTATTTTTAACCCTATCGCTCTATTGCCAGAATGTTCAATGGTGCAGTGAGGTTGTAAAATTCTCCACTCAATACACAAGAGTGCAGTTTTCTGCAAACCAGGTAATCGGAAAACCAAATAAATTACCCGCATGGGGCGAAAGTGCTGTTGCCTGGGCCGCGGCTACTCCCGATAATCCGGCTGGCGAATTCATACATGTCCGTTTTGCCGTACCACAACGGGTTGCTCAAATCGGGGTGGGTGAAAGCAATTGCCCGGGTTCGATCCGCGAGATCATTTTATTTTCTGTCGACGGAAAAAAATATTCCGTTTATCAAAATGAAAATATTAAACCTGAATTTACAACGGGGGGCAGAATTTTCCGACAATTCATTCCACTGACAGAATATCTCGTAAGCGAAGTGAAGGTGGTTTTAAATACAAAAGCAATTCCCGGTATGAACCAGATAGATTGTATCGGGATTTCAGACAGCGAAACTCCCATTAAAGCAATAATTAATGAAGCGGATTATGTCGATGAATTACCGGAACCGGAAAACCTCGGCCCTATGATCAACTCAAATGCCGATGATATGTTTGGGTTTATTTCACCCGATGGAAAAACGTTATACTTCGCACGAAAAAATTATTATGAAAATACAGGTGATGAATTACGTGACGATATTTACTTATCAACGTTCGACAATGGAACATGGACAAAAGCGGTAAATATAGGATCGCCATTAAATAACGACCAGCATAATTATGTTACCTGGATCAGCTCCGACGGAAATAATTTATTGTTGTCGAATAACTACGAAAAAATAAAACAGGACATTTCCGTATCCAAAAAAAATAATAATGAATGGACATTTCCGAAAGCTTTAAAGATCAACAATTTCTATAATAACAATGAATTCTCATGCTTCCATATGAATACAGAGGCCAATGTAATTTTGATGAATATTGAGCGGGAAGATACTTATGGCGACATGGATATTTATATGAGCATGCTTCAAAAAAATGGCGTTTGGTCAGAACCGGTAAATGTTGGCAATACGCTGAACTCAGCAGCAAAAGAAGGTTCCGTATTTATTGCTGCCGATAATAAAACAGTATATTTTTCATCTGAAGGCATTAGCGGATATGGTGGCTTTGATATGTTCATGACAAAAAGATTGGATGATACCTGGCTGCATTGGAGTGAACCGGTGAACCTGGGGGAAAAAATTAATTCCGCAAGCGATGATTTCTATTATACCATTCCCGCAAGCGGCGATTATGCTTATTTTTCATCAAGGGAAACTATATATGGAAAAGCCGATCTGTACAGAATTAAATTACCGGTTATTCTCCAACCGGAAATGGTTAAAATAATGAAAGGGAAGATCATTGACGGTGAAACAAAAATGGAGATGAACGCAGATATCGAATTTGGGGGACTCGAAAGTGACGACCCGAAGGGAATTTCTACCACCACTGATGGAAATTATCAGGTAATAATTCCAGAGGAGAATTATAATATCACCATAAAAAAGAAAGGCTATTTACCAGTTGAGAAAAATGTGGATGAGCATCTCGACTTCGAAGAAATGGATTATGATGAAATGGATCCTGTTGAAACAATTAAACATACAATTAAAACCGAATTGCGGGAAACAATAAAAACCAATCCTAAAACAAATGAAGAATTATTGACGGAGATCAATGAACGTATTGCTAAAGAATTGAAGGATTCTACTTCACTGGAAAAAGACAAAATTGTAGAGGAGATCAGCGACGAATTAATGACCACTGGTGATACTTTATATTCGGAGGTGACGGAAAATATTGAAATGATACCGATCAGGGAAGGGAATATCATCAGGCTGAATAATATTTTCTTTGAAGCAAATAAAGCTGATATTAAGGATGAATCGTCGACGTCGCTGGATGAGATCGTTGAATTCTTAAAATCAAATCCAAATATTTATGTCGAGATCGGCGGCCATACCAACGGTTTACCTCCAGACGATTTTTGCCAGCGGCTTTCAAACAACCGTGCAAAAAATGTTGTAGAATATCTTATCAGCAAGGGGATAAAACCAGATCATATCACCTGGAAAGGCTATGGCAAAACCCAGCCCATTGCGGATAACAGTTCTGTTGCAGGTAGGAAGCAAAATCAGCGGGTGGAGCTGAAGATCATTAAAGTTGAGTGAGGGAAGGGTTGACAGGGTTGGCAGGGTTGAAAAGGTTGCAAGGTTGCAAGGTTGCAAGGTTTGAAAGGTTGGAAACGCCTACTGCACTGCGACTGAGACTGCCAACTGAAACTGCCTACTGTTTTTTATTTACTTTAGACCCTCAAATTAAACCATGGCCAAATTATTTTACAACGTTCGAATGCCGGAACCACATACGCATTATTTTGAAATAGAATTGTTATTTGAAAATGACGATGAATTTACAGCGTTTGAAATGAATGTGTGGACACCCGGTTCTTATATGGTGAGAGAATATTCAAAAAATGTTGATTCACTTTTTGCATTTGATCAGCAAAATAAAAAGCTGGAAATTATAAAAGAAAGTAAAAACACATGGCAGGTTCATAATAATAAAAAACCAATTATAATTAAATACAAAGTTTATGCTTTTGAAGAAACAGTGCGCACCTGTTTTCTTGATGAGGATCATGCGGCGATCATACCCGCAGGATTATTTATATATCCTTCTGCTTACAATGGTTCTGCTACAATAGAATTTCATCCATACCAGGGCTGGAATAATATTTCAACCTCATTACCAATGGCAGGCAGCGATAAATGGATCAGGGAAGCTCCTAACCGGGATATATTAATTGACAGCCCAATAGAAATTGGCAATCATATATCGCTAACTTTTGAAGTCGCCGGAGTTGAACATGAATTGGCAGTATACGGTGATGGCAATTATGATCTCGAAAAAATAAAAGCCGATATCATTAAAATAATTGGTGAGGAGGTAAAGATATTTGGACATCATCCTTGTATTGATGATGCGTTTGCATATAAAAAATATGTTTTCATCCTACATAATTCAAATGCAGGGCGAGGAGGCCTGGAACATCTTAATTCAACAAGTCTTTTATTTAAGCGACTTAATTATATCCCCGAAAACAATTATGTGGAATTTATCAGCCTCGTGAGCCACGAATATTTCCATTTATGGAATGTGAAAAGACTAAGGCCGGCGTCATTGGGTCCATTTAATTACAACGGTGAAAACTATACTACCTCTTTATGGATCGCTGAGGGGTTTACCAATTATTATGACGACCTTATTTTAAGGAGGGCAGGAATTATTAGTGAAAAGGATTACATATCTATTGCTGAAAAAAATATTAATGAAATTGAAAATGCCCCTGGAAACAATATTCATCCAGTTGCAGAAGCAAGCTTTGATGCGTGGATAAAATACTATCGTCAAAATGAAAACTCAAATAATGCTCAGGTAAATTATTATACTAAAGGCGGAATTCTGGCTATGTTATTGGATATCCTCATCATCCATAACTCAAATGGAAGATCAAGTCTTGACGATGTGATGCAGGAAGCTTATCAACTCTTTTACCGCGAACTAAACCGCGGATATACCGAAAAGGAATTCAAATCAATTCTCGAAAAATATTCAAATACAGATCTAACGGATTTCTATACTGACCATGTTTTTGGAACAAAGCCGGTGAATTATAAAATATATTTCGGATTAATCGGTTTGCAAATTGAAAATTCACAAACCGGAACTCCTGAGGTGGATATGGGACTGATAGTTAATGATAAACATGTCATCACCCAAATAAGGAAATTAAGCGCCGGTGAATCAGGAAAATTGAATGTAAATGATGAAATCCTGGCGATTAATGGATTCCGCTTTACTCCTACCCTATTATCCACGCTAACCACATCAAAGCAACCCGGTGAGGTATTTAATTTTATTGTGAACAGAAATGGTTTAATAAGAGAATTGGCTGCCAGATTACAGATCACCCACAAGGTAAATTATAAAATATCGGTTTTAGAAACTGCAACTGATATCCACAAGGGCTATTATAAAAAATGGCTGAGCATTGAAACCAATTAACCGGCTAAACAAAAAAACCCTAATTCAAATCTCAATTATTTTTTATCACTGTTCTCGCATCGCTTTGGGCAGTAGGTAAGATTGTAATTTCCTCGAGGTTAACATGCGGAGGCCGGGAAGCGGCGAAATAAATAATATCTGCAATGTCTTCCGCTTTCAACGGCTGATAGCCTTCGTACACTTTTTTTGCTTTTTCTTCATCGCCGTGAAAACGCACCATGCTGAATTCTGTTTCTGCAAGTCCCGGAGAAATGTTGGTTACTTTAATTCCAAATTCTACCAGGTCCATTCTCAATCCTTTGCTCAAAGCAGTAACCGCATGTTTGGTTGCACAATAAATATTTCCCTGCGGATAAACTTCCTGACCAGCTAACGACGATACATTTATTATATGCCCTTTTTTTCTAGCTATCATATCATTCACAAGAAATCGCGTTACATACATCAGGCCTTTTAAATTGGTGTCGATCATCGTTTCCCAATCGTCGATATTGCCATCCTGGAAAAAATCTCTTCCTGAGGCCAACCCTGCATTGTTGATGAGTATATCAACATGCTTCCACTCCTCAGGCAGCGAATTTATTTGTGCTTCAGTTTCCTTTCTATTTCTAATGTCGAAAGGGAGACATAAAATTTTAATATTGTATTCTTTTTCGAGATCAGTTTTCAGCGATAACAACCGCTCTCCTCTTCGTGCATTTAATATCAGGTCATAATTATTGGAAGCAAATTTTTCTGCACAGGCTTTTCCAAATCCTGAACTCGCTCCGGTGATAAAAACAATCGGCATATAAAACAAAATTTGTTGGCAAGTTAAGTTAAAAATCACGAACAGTTGAAGATCGAAAATTGGGAAATTCGCAGGCAAAACAGGGGTAGGTATTAGATCATTGATATTACGGCAGTAAAAGATGGAGAACCTGCAATTTTACCCATCGCTAAAAAACCAGCGTTCATCGGATATTATTCCTTTGTCGTCGCATCCTGTTTTGTTTCAAAAGGAAATGGTTCGTTACTTTGTAAAATATAATAATGGACTATGCGTCAAACCTGATATTTCAACGCTATCAATTATGAAAAAAATAGTTACCCTCGCAATTTCAATCAGCATAATAACCCTCTCCTTTGCCCAAACAACAATTAGCGGAACAATTATCGACAACAAAAAAGAAAAACTTCCGGGAGCAAATGTTATCCTCAAAGATACCTATGACGGTACAACTACCGATTCAACAGGCCAATATTCATTTGCAACTTCTGAAACCGGTAGCCAGATCCTCATGGTAAGCTTCATCGGGTATGAAGATCATTTTGATACCATTGAATTATCAGGCGGGAATATAAAATTAGACATCATATTAAAGGAGATGTTCAACGAATTAAATGCAGTGGTGATCAGCGCAGGTGCATTTGAAGCAAGCGACGAAAAAAAGAATACCATACTTAAACCACTCGATATTGTTACCACTGCAGGAGCAGAAGGAGATATTTATGGTGCGCTCGAAACATTGCCCGGGGCTAGCAAAGTTGGAAATGACGATGGTTTATATGTTCGCGGCGGCAGCGATTATGAAACAAAAACCATTATTGACGGCATGGTGGTAAACAATCCTTATTATTCCACTGTACCTGATGTACCTTCGAGAGGAAGGTTTCAGCCGTTTATGTTCAAAGGAACAGTTTTCAGCACCGGTGGATATTCAGCTGAATATGGCCAGGCATTATCATCGGCAGTAATATTAAATACTGAAGATATGCCTGATTACAGCGGATCGGGTATAAGTCTTTCGCCGATATTTGTCGGAGCATTTCATACCCAGAAATTTAACAATGAAAAAACTGCATTAGGCGGTGGAATCAATTATACCAATCTCGGATTATTCGATAACGTATTTCCGCCTCAAACTTTCGATTGGCTTGAAAGTGTAGAAGCAATAGACGGGAGTATATTCTTCAGACAAAAAACATCCAAAACAGGGATAATTAAATTATATGGGCAAAAAGAATCTTCAGGATTCAGTTTGCAGGTTCCTGATATTGATAGCCTGGGCTCAACAGATGATATCGAGTTGGGAAATAATTACAATTACCTGAATGCATCATATAAAGAATTATTGACTGATAAATGGGGAATGCAGGCTGGTGTAAGTTTCAGTAAAAATGATGATGATATTTTGGTAGATGGATTTGATGTGGGAAGAGGCGATGAATCGTACCAGGTGAAAGTTACTTTCAATAATGATATTACAGAAAAAATTAAGATACGGTATGGCGGAGAATATCAGCGCCAAAAGTATAAGCAGCGTTTTGGTGACTTCGATTTAATTGCAAATGAAAATTTCAGCGCTGCTTTTGTGGAGAGCGATATATTTATTACAAACGATA
>JBIOHA010000160.1:0-6667 GCA_044448625.1 Chitinophagales bacterium
ATTCCCTTATTATTTACCGATAAAACATTTGTGCTTGATTTTACCAGCATCGCTACATTGTTTGCATTTGTACTTGTATGTGGCGGTGTTTTATTGATTCCGAGAAGAGAAAAAGAAAAAGGAAGATTTCATTTGCCGCATGTTAGCGGCCGGTATTTATTTCCATTGATCGTGGTAACTGCATTTATGATTTTTTATTTAAGTTTCGATAATGAATCAGCCGGAAGAAATTATGTAGCTAATTTATTTGCGGAAGGATCTACCTATGCAATTTCAACAATAATTTTCTGGATCACCTGCTTTATCCTTTCCATATTTTCATTTACGAGGAAGTGGAACCTAATACCATTGATGGGTGTCACCACATGTTTATATTTGCTCACCGGTATGACGGCTAAGAACTGGCTTTGGTTTGGAGCATGGTTGCTGATTGGACTGGTGATATATTTGCTTTATGGTTACAGGAAAAGTAAATTGAATACAACAGAGGCATGATTTTAGAATACGCAAATAAACCATAACAATTAGCTTCACTTCAACCACATTTTATTTTTTACAGCTTTAAAAAAGAATATGAGTAAAACAGGTACGAAAAAACATCCCAAAGGACTATATGTTCTTTTCTTTACCGAAATGTGGGAGCGATTTGGATTTTATTTAATGATAGGCATCTTCGCATTATACATGAAGGATGCCTGGGAAAATGGAGGCATGGGATTTAACGATGCAAAAAAATCTGATGTATATGGCACCTATATCGGTCTTGTTTATTTAACTCCATTTATCGGCGGTTTGCTTGCCGACAGGATATTAGGGTATAGAAAAGCAATTTTTATTGGTGGTGCATTGATGTCGCTGGGATATTTTGGATTAAGCGTTCACAACGAAACAATATTTTATATTTCACTATTGTTTGTCATTTTGGGCAATGGATTTTTTAAACCCAACATATCTACAATGGTGGGTAATTTATATAATGACGAAAGATACAAAGCCAATAAGGATTCGGGATATAATATTTTTTACATGGGCATAAATATCGGTGCCTTCCTTTGCAATTTTGTTGCAGCTTATTTAAGGATCGAATATGGATGGGGCTGGGCTTTTGCTGCTGCAGGTATTGGAATGATCATCTGTCTTTTTATTTTCTACCGTGGAACAAAGCATATTAAAGAAGCCGATGTTTTAAAACCTGCCAAACCCGGCGATATGAGCGTGGGAAAAATATTTGCAATAGTTCTTTTGCCCATGATTTTATTCGGGATAATCGGTTATTTTATTAAAGGCGTCACAGGCCCTGAAAATCTCAAAGGAAATATTTTCGGAACGGATACTAACGATGCATTTCTTTTTGGATGCATTCCGGTAATTACATTTTTTGTGATGCTGATGGTGCGTGCCGGAAAAGAAGATAAACGCCCAATCGCTGCATTGCTTTCAGTTTATGCATGTCTCGTAATCTTCTGGGCTGTATTTCATCAAAATGGTGATGCCTTAACTACATGGGCAGAAAAATATTCAAACAGGGAAGTGCCAGCATCGGCGGAGGGCGTAGCGACAACGCTTAAACTCGCCCAAACATTTATCTACGATCCGTCGGTCAATTTCGATGATACACGGTTTAAATTATATACCGACAGTCTTCGCCAACTGAGACAGTCTGCAGTTGAAGAAAAAAATAACGATGAAGAAAAACGATTAAAAGATTTAATTGAGAACCGGGAGAAGACACGTGCATATTTTAATAACCTCCCCGAAGAAAAACGACCCGAACCCGGTGGAAATTTATTGGCTTATTCTGCAAACATTTATCAATCTGTAAATCCATTCTGGGTGATCTTATTAACACCTGTTGTTGTTGGAATTTTTGCATGGATGAAACGCAGGGGCAGAGAACCCACAACTCCAACAAAAATTGCAATTGGTTTATTGATCACCGGCTTATCGGCATGGGTAATGGTGGCCGCAGTAAATGCAACGGACCTGGAAACAGATAAAGCAAGTATATATTGGTTGTACGGAACATATTGCGTGATCACATTCGGCGAATTATGTTTATCGCCAATGGGATTATCTCTTGTTAGTAAACTTGCGCCACAGCGATTGACATCTCTGATGATGGGAGGATTTTTTCTAGCTACATCAGTGGGAAATAAACTGGCAGGAATATTATCCAGCAAATTTGAAGAGATAGAAAATAAGGCGGATTTCTTTATGACGAATGTTTTCCTTGCCGTTGCAGCTTCAGCAATGATGTTTTTATTATTGAGGTTCCTGAACAGGGTGATGAAAGAAAAAAATGTGTATTAAATTGTATTAATGAGTCATAGTTCAAAGGCATGGTTTTAGAATACTGACATTAGCCTGGCCTCCTTAAGACTTTTTAAAACAAAATAATTTTATCTTTAACGCAATAAAAAACAGCACATGGACCAAAATCAGGCAGCCGATCAGGCAACCAAACACCCTAAAGGCTTATGGGTTTTATTTGGAACAGAGATGTGGGAGCGCTTCAACTTCTACGGAATGCGAGCCCTGCTTACACTATTTCTGGTAAACTCATTAATGATGAAAGAGGATACCGCCTCCCTGATATATGGCGGGTTTTTGGGCCTCTGTTATCTCACTCCGATGCTCGGCGGATTTATTTCCGACAGGTTTTTGGGAAATAGAAATTGTATCCTGCTCGGTGGTTTATTAATGGCTACGGGACAGCTGTTGTTATTTTCGAGCGCAAGTATTTTTTCTACCAATTTATCGCTTGCAAATAATTTAATGTGGGTCGCACTCGGTGTCATCATTTTTGGAAATGGTTTCTTTAAACCAAATATTTCCAGCATGGTAGGAAGCTTATATCCAAAGCAGGAAAAAAATAAACTGGATACAGCGTTCACTATTTTTTATATGGGGATTAATTTGGGTGCACTGCTGGGTCAGTTTATTTGCCCTTTACTGGGAGATAAAGTTGGTGCAGACGGCGTAAGAAATGTGCATGCATTCAAATGGGGATTTTTAGCAGCATCAATTGCTATGCTTATCGGTACTGCGATCTTCTACTTTTTAAAAAATAAATATATCAGAACTCCTGAAGGAAAACCAATTGGTGGTCTACCATCTAAAAATGAAGGATCTGATTATGAAGAAGGCGAATCTCAAAAAGCGGTTTTTTCAACAAAATCTTTAATTATTACCGGTCTCGCATTTTTGGGATTAGCAGCAATGTTTTATTATGTGGGGGGACAAAATATTATTTATACCATTATTTATTCCGCCGGTATTTCTTTGGCCGGATTAATTATCTCAGACTCCTCTCTTACGAAAATTGAACGCGACAGGATAATTGTAATTTATATTGTTGCATTTTTTGTGATCTTCTTTTGGGCGGCATTCGAACAGGCAGGTTCGTCACTTACTTTTATCGCCAACAATCAAACGGATAGAAATTTCTTTGGCTGGCTCATGCCGCCTTCCATGGTACAAATATTCAATGGAATTTTTGTGGTGATGCTTGCAGTGCCATTCAGTTTATTTTGGGACAGGTTAAGAAAAAAAGGTAAAGAACCGATCTCTCCTGTAAAGCAGGCAACCGGTTTGTTGTTGATCTCGCTGAGTTACCTCATTATCGCATTTAATGTAAAGGATCTTGGCAATAGCGGATTGCTCGCAATTTACTGGCTCATATTATTATATTTCATACAAACCTGCGGCGAATTATGTTTATCGCCCATCGGTTTATCGCTGGTAGGAAAATTAGCCCCGAAAAGATTTGCCTCTTTATTGTACGGCGTATTCTTTTTATCCAACGCTTCAGGTTACGCTCTTGCTGGAACGCTCGGGTCTATTTTACCGGCAACAGGTGATAAATACAATACTGCAACAGAATTGGGTATTGACCTCAAGGGGGTTCTCGATAAAACCGTTACGCCAACATCAGAACAATTAAAATTATTGGATGTAAATAAGATCAGCACCGAATATCCTGCTTTCGCGGGATTTCAAATACATAACTTATTTGAATTCTTTATGGTATTTGTTATCCTCACCGGAATAGCATCAATAATATTATTTTCATTGCAACCGCTGTTAAAAAAATTAATGCATGGAGTCAGGTAATAATTTCCAACTATAATTAAATTGTATTTATGAGTGAACCTATCGATGAAATAAATCCGGTAAATACTGTAGCCGCTGATCCGGAACTTGAAAAGATCCGTACCTTCTCAGGTAAATATCCAAAACAACTCTGGTATTTATTTTTCAGTGAGATGTGGGAGCGCTTCAGCTTCTATGGTATGCGGGGAATGCTCACATTTTTCATGATCAACCGTTTGTTCATGAACGACGAAGTGGCCAACCTCCAATACGGAGCAACACAGGCATTTGTATATGCATTTACATTTATTGGCGGTTTATTTGCCGATAAAATACT
Source organism: Chitinophagales bacterium (assembly GCA_044448625.1). GTDB lineage: Bacteria > Bacteroidota > Bacteroidia > Chitinophagales > BACL12 > UBA7236. The sequence continues at coordinate 4,430 of JBIOHA010000160.1, forward strand.
TGGATTTAGAAAATCATTATTTTGGGGAGGATTATTGATGATAACAGGCAGTGTGATCCTCTGTATTGATCCGGAGAAATTTTTCTTTTTGGGTATTAGTTTTAATATAATCGGTACAGGATTTTTCAAGCCCAATATTTCTACAATGGTTGGCGCCCTGTACAAAGATGGTGATGTGAGAAGAGATGCTGGTTTTTCATTGTTTTATTCCGGAATTAATATTGGTGCATTGCTTGGTGGCTATGTTTGTATCGCAGTCGGAAAAGGAACGATGCTAGGTGCAATTATTCCTGAGCATATGCGCTGGAACGTTGCCTTTGGTACGGTAGCGCTTGTAATGACAATAAGCTTACTCACATTTATTTATACAAGAAATACGATGGGCCCGATTGGGTTGTCTCCGCTGAGAGATAATAGTCTGGCCGGAAATAAAATAAAGTCAGAAAAAAAATGGTACGAATACCTGGTTTATATCGGGGCTTTGGCAGCCATTCCTGTTATTATGAAAATGGTGGCTACACCAAAATATGTCGATTGGTTCATGCTGGTGGTTGGGCCTTTTAGTTTGCTTTATTTGTTTTATGAAATGACGAAGCATTCAAAAGTGGAAGTGAAAAAATTAATTGCCGCATTATGCTTTATCATTTTTTCAGTTGTATTCTGGGCAATATTCGAACAGGCCGGCGGATCACTCTCCATTTTCGCAGCAAATAACCTGGATGATAAATTACTTGGATTTATTAAACTAGATCCTAACGGAGTAAATAACGCAGCAAATTCATTGTTCGTAATAATATTTGCTCCGATCATTGGAATTATCTGGATAGCAATGGCGAAAAAGAAAATTGAACCGAATACAGTAATTAAATTCGGATTGGGATTTTTGTTTCTTGGTATCGCTTACTATGTATTTTTCACAGCAAGATTTTTTGCAAATGCTGAAGGAATAAGTTCTCTTGACCTATTCACATTTGCATATTTCGTCGTCACCCTGGGCGAATTATGTTTATCGCCGATAGGACTTTCCATTATGACCAAACTTTCACCAACAAGATTGCAGGGATTGATGATGGGGATGTGGTTTCTTGCGAGTGCTTATGGACAATATGTTGCCGGGTTGTTTGGAGCGAATATCGCCTCTAACGTGGAGACAGCTTCCAATGCGGATAAGCTCATGATATATACTCAGGGTTACAAGGACATGGCCTTGTATGCAATAATTGCCGGCGTGGTATTGATCGCAATTTCTCCGCTCATAAGGAAGCTGATGGGAAATACGAAATGATGAGTAATGAGTAATGAGTAATGAGTAATGAGTGGATCCCTCACATAGCGCCAGCGTCCTCGCTGGTGAGTTCGGAGGCTGAGCAATGAATAAAGTGTAATGAATTTGATCCCGTACTGGATTAATATTCCTCATTCCTCACTCATCATAATAATTTTGATCCCAGGCAGAATTAACCGCTACTGCCAACTAACCGCTGCCAACCCTGACTGAGGCTGCCCACTGCAACTGCCCACTGGTTTTCACCATTCACCACTCCTTATTCCTCATTCCTCATTCCTCATTATATTTGCCTCAATGAGCCTGAAATACAAACGAATTCTTCTTAAACTGAGTGGAGAAGCATTAATGGGATCGCAAAGTTTCGGCATTGATCCGGCCCGGCTGAATCAATATGCATTGGAAATCAGGAAGGCTTCTGAAGCCGGTGTGCAGGTTGCAATTGTAATTGGCGGAGGTAATATTTTCAGAGGCATGTCGGGAGTTGGATCCGGAATTGACAGGGCACAAGGCGATTATATGGGTATGCTTGCCACCGTTATCAATGGCATGGCATTACAAAGTGCGCTTGAGAATGTTGGCTTATATACCCGCTTGCTTTCCGCAATTAAAATGGAACAAATATGTGAGCCATATATTCGGAGGAGAGCGATCAGGCATTTGGAAAAAGGGAGGATCGTAATTTTTGGAGCAGGAACAGGCAATCCATATTTTACAACAGATACGGCAGCAAGTTTAAGAGCAATTGAAGTAGAAGCCGATGTTATTTTAAAAGGTACCAGGGTAGATGGCGTTTATACAGCTGATCCGGAGAAAGATACGAATGCAACAAAATTCGATACCATCACATTTAGGGAAGTGATAGCAAAAAATTTAAATGTAATGGACATGACGGCATTTACTTTATGTGAAGAGAACAATATTCCTATCATCGTTTTTGACATGAACAGGGA
>JBIOHA010000161.1:0-6628 GCA_044448625.1 Chitinophagales bacterium
ACACGATTTTATTTATTTGCCATATCGGTGCCTTTTATTCTTTTAAATGATTCTTGTACAGAATACGGCCCAACGATCGATCTCACCCAAAAAAATTATGATACCTATGTGGAAGCAGCAGAAACTCCACAGGATAGAATAGTTGTAATAGAAGATTTCACTGGGGCAGCATGCGTAAATTGTCCTTCTGCTCATGAGGCCATTGCAGAAATTATTTCATTGTATCCGGAAAATGTTATTGCAATTGCAGATTATAATTTTACTTCAGACCCCCTATATCTTGATCAAAATTTCTGGACACAAACAGCAAAATCGCTCGGTGAGTATCTCGGGCAAACATCATGGCCGGCAAGCATCATCGACCGTGTTGATTTTGAAAATGATAATTCGCTTGTAGAAGTACCGAATAATTTAATGTCCTATACTGAAGAAGAATTATTAAAAGTTACTTCATGCAATATTTATTGCGATCCGGTTTATGATAATGCGTCAAGAAATTTATTATTGACAGTAACAATAAAATACAGGGAAGAAATTTCTACCCCCAATCATATCAGCGTATTTTTAGTTGAGAATGGAATTATTGCTGCACAATCTACTCAATTGGGTGAAGTACCTGATTATGTCCATAATCATGTTATGCGAACAATGCTTACTTATTATTCAGGTGACGCTCTTCCCGAACAAAATGTTGCAGGCAGAGTATATGTATTTCTTTACTCATTTACAATTCCAGAAAATTGGAATGCAGATAATATGCAGGCGGTTGCCTTCGTCCATAATTTCGAAACAGATAATAAAGAAATACTGCAAGCAGCAATTGCCGATATTAATTAAGTATACCCCACTGCCTACTGCCTACTGCCAACTGCCAACTGAGACTGCGACTGCCTACTGAGACTGCGACTGCCTACTGAGACTATATCTTTATCTGAAACTGCATAACAAACATATCCGCAGCAGCAATATCACTCGCAGCAGTTATCGTTGATTCCCAGGTTGTATGAATGATATTGAGTTGTAATCTCGCCTTGTTCTCTTCCAAAAAATTAAATGCAATATCACCGGTAATTGTAGAAAATCCGTTATTATCCACCGACATATTAGGATCGGTTTGCTCAAACTTCCCTCCCACTTCAAACATTTTGCACCATTTTTTTTCTGTTTCGAATTTCAACAGGACCAATCCCTGGTATCCGCCCATATTAAAATCTGCAATTTCTTTTGTTGAGGAAGTATCAGCCGAATATGCACTTACATTTGTCCCGGTTAAATATTCACCTTCAATAAGCAATAATGTTTTTGAAGATATTTTTTTTGAGATGGAGAGATCGGCCGAATAAGCATTTCCGCTTTCATCATACAAGCCGATCATCTGATCGGCAACTCCCAATTTAATTCCTTTAACAGGTGTAAATTCAATTCTGGCAAAAATATTTTTAGCAGAATTATTATCATAAGGAACGGACCTGTCGCTGCCATTAACAACACCGATAAAATAACCAAGAGGCGTTTTATCATTAAGTAAATTCCCGAGAAACATGATCCCGGGCTGGTATGAGGCTAAATTGCTGTTGACAAATAAAATGCTGTTAGGGCCGCGATCGATCATTCTTAAATTATCATAAGGCGTAAATTCATCCAGCACAAATGGAACAAGAAATTGCCCCGCCCGGATCTGGAATCCATCTGAAAATTTATAATTTGCATAAGCAAGTTCAATTGCTTTGCCCGGTGTTGTCGCCATTTTTAATTCAGGCAATTGCACCCTTACCACACCAGTTAATTTATTGGTAAGCGAAATATCAGTTCTTATGGCCATGCGGCGTATCCTGAAATTTACTTTTGTGGGATCGGCGCTGTATTTATTTTGAACATCCATACTGTCGGTCAGCGATGCTTCAAACCTGTTTTGCATGATGAGCTGCCATTTGATGGAAGGAATGAATTTTTCTGCTTCCGTGGTTTGGGCATTTATTTTCAGGGCGGATAAACTAATGATGAAAAAGAGTAATGTAGAGATCTTCATAATGTGCAATTTGCAACAAAGGTTAGCTTAATTGCAACGCACAATTTAAATGATTTGTAAAAAAAAGGAGGGGAAGGTTTAATATAGTGTAAATGCAATTTGTCCTTTTTAGTACCTTGTCGCCTATCTGATTTACGGCACTTCCTTTACAAACTTTATTGCTGAGAAATTGTCTGCAGTTTTCAAGGTGAGAAAATACATTCCTGCTGCAAGGTTTTTTATATCAATTTGGTTTTCACCTGAAGAAATACCAATGGTTTGCATTCGTTGTCCGTCGCTATTCAAAATTTCAATCATCAATAGTTCCACTCCTGAGTAATCGAGATGTAAAATATTTTCTGTCGGGTTGGGATATAGGGTTATTTGGGATAATAAAATATTGTCTGTGCCCAAACCCTCATCAATTAAAAGATTGCAATTATCATCCACCCCATTCAATATCTCATCAGCACCCGGATAAATTAATGGATTGGTATCATCGCAATCGGAATCATCTTCCACAAAACCATCGGGAATTGCACAGGAGAGTGAATCAACGTTGATGTTTCCGAAATTATCTTCATCGGCATCTTCAAATGAATGTATTAAAGTGAGGTTATCATCAACTATCCCATCACAATCGTTATCCAGATAATCACAAATTTCAATGGCGCCGGGATAAATTAAATTATTTGCATCATTACAATCTGTTGAATCTAAAACATAACCAGCAATTATTTCCAAACAGGAATTGATAAATATATCTGCATTGCCAAATGCATCTCCATCAGCATCAATATAAAAAGTAGTTATCGTTAAACCCTCATCAATATCGAAATTGCAGTTATCATCAATATCATTACAGATCTCAATTGCAGCGGGGTTTATTTCAGTATTCAGATCATCGCAGTCAGTATTGTCAATTACATATCCTGTTAAATCAAAACAGGAAATGGAATCAATGAACATATCCCCGAAATTATCTCCGTCATTATCCAAATACCAGGCTGTAAAAATTGCGTCTTCATCAATGAATCCATTGCAGTTATCATCAACGGTGTTGCAAATGTCTTCTGCTGTTGGAAAAATTAAATTATTTGCGTCGTTGCAATCTGTGCTGTCAGTTACATAACCCACAGGTAAATTACAGGCAACTGAATCATTTAATAAATCGCCAAAGCCGTCGCCATCGGCATCGGCATAATAATGTGTTGTGCAAAAGCCGAGTTTTACTATCCAGTAATCAGCGATACCGTGATTTTCAGTTACATCCCCATCGCTCGAAGAACTGGCACCTGCCAGCACAATATTATTATCTGCGGTGAATATTAAATCATGCGCATATTCTGACAATGACCCGCCTAAACACTTTTGCCAAATCAATTCCCCAATATCAGAAATTTTCACCAGCCACGCATCACTTCCTCCATGATTTCCTGAAACATCCATATTATTTGAACCTGTATAGCCTGCTACCAAATATCCAGAATCAATTACTTCAATTACCACATTGGCTTCTTCCCCACCAGTACCTCCAAATGTTTTTTGCCATTCAATATTTCCACTATTATCTGTTTTTACAACCCAGAAATCTGTAGGTCCTCCATGAAAACCTGTTACATCCCCATTATTGGAATCAGATTCACCAGCAATTATAAAACCTCCATCAATCGTGTTTTTAACAGAATAAGCAACGTCATAACCTGTGCCTCCATACGCCTTTTCCCATTCAATATTGCCTATGGAATCAATTTTAATCACCCAATAATCTACGTTGCCATGGTAACCTGAAACATCCCCATCACTTGATTCAGTTTTACCTGCGACTATAAAACCCTCATCAGGTGTTTGTTCAATGGAATAGGCAAAATCATATTCTGACCCGCCATAACATTTCTGCCACTCTATATTTGCAGAAGCATCTAATTTGACAACCCAGAAATCAACGCTGCCATGGTTTCCGCTTACATCATGATCGTCTGAAAAGCCAGAAGCACCTGCCAGGATATATCCTCCATACTCTGTGAGAATAATGGATCTTCCAAATTCATCTCCAATTCCTCCATATGATCTTTCCCATATTAAATCTCCTTCTGCATTTAACTTAACCAGCCAAAAATCGTTTGCGCCTAAAGGTGCGGAAATATCTCCATCACCTGACAAGGAATAACCAAAAATGCAAACGCCACCATCATAATCTATTAAACCGGATCTCCCATAATCATAGCTAGATCCTCCGAGGGTTTTTTGCCATTCAATATTTTGATTCGAATCTACTTTAACAACCCAATAGTCAGAAACGCCTTTGTTTTCAGTGATATCCCCATCACTGGATGGTGAATAACCAAAAATGATAAATCCCTTATCTGGCGTTTCCTTTATTTTATAGGCAATGTCACCTTTTGTGCCACCATAAGAATGTTCCCAAATAATATTAGGAGCCTGAGAAAATAAACTACAGGCAGCGAAAAGCAAAAAAAACACTGTGGCTAAACAATTGATTTTCATTTAGAAACAATCTTATTGAAAATAATTTAAATAAAGCTGAGAAAAAATTAGGAATTTACATAATTAATGTGTAAATCTACATTGTCTTACCGAATTGATCTTACATTCTAACTGTCCTGGCTGTTGTTAACAATGGCTATTAAACCTTATAATTTCATTTTTTAACTTTTTATTATGGGAACTCAAAAAACTTTCCGTCATTCTCATGATGGGAAAACTTCACTCATTCGTATTTTATTAACAATGGTGATCTTCTTAATCTGGTTTCGCACAGTTACTGCTGATAATAAAATTGTTCTACCTGCAGCTTTTAAATATATTTATTTAGCACCGGATTCTCTCAACGAGGATACCATCCCGGTATTTCAAAACGGTGATACTATCGAAACCTATTTTGATGGTCTTAGCACCGTGTATATTTTATATGAAGATACTTCCGCCGCCCAGGATAGTATTGAAATGCTGCAATGGGCATTTACTGATAACCAGCCGCATATATTAATTGAATTATCAGATAATGATGCAGAAATTCAGCAAGGATTATTTGGTTTTAATGTTGGTAATCTTTTTTTACCCGGCCATGCGAATGCCGGTGAAATAGGTGTATATGATCCGGCTCCTGATCCCTATGATCTGCTGAGCGATCTTAAGCCAAATGTCCTGCGTTTCCCTGCCGGGCAGTCGGGCACATTTATGCAACCATTAGGCTCGCCTTATACATCAGATGCACTGGATCCGCTTTATGGTTATAATAATGGAGGATACGGATATGATATTGAAAGTATGATAATGTATTATGATATGAGTGATGGGTTTGATGATGTACTAACTTTTTATTACGCAGATATGCTTGAACTTCTTTCTGACCTGGAAACCGATATAGATGGGTTGACACCAGAATGTGAATCCTGCGAAGATTGGATCGATGGAGATCTAATAAAAGATTTCGTAGATAAATACAGATTATGGCGCGATCAGGATAAGTATGAACCGGATGTGCTTGGACCGGAATATGATGATGAATTATATATCAATGAATTTATACGACTGATCGAAAAAATTGAAACCGATAATCCTGGTCATGTTGTGGATGTAATTTATTGTGCGGATATTTTAAGCCAAACTGCGGGAGATGTTGTAAACGTGATAAATTATTTACGCACGAACAGCATTTATAATGTAAACGTAACCGCTGTCGAATTGGGCAATGAATGTTATGCAAAATTTTTTGCCAAAACTGTTGGCTTTACACTTGAAGATCCGGGCGTTCCCGGAACAGAAAATGATTTTGAACATTACTGGAAATATATTAATGGCGATGATTATACAAGCCTTACAGGCTGGACAAACACTGATCTGGAATATGCACTTGCGGATGATGTTGAGTCAGACCATGATTTTATATTTAAAATAAGAGGCGATGCAGAGGCATATGATGTTAAAATTGGATTACCAGCAGCGCCGCACCGGTCATGCGATGAATTCATTTTTATTGATGACGACAGGGATGAAGAAGAAATAGAAGAACTGCTTCTTGACCCATGCCCCTATCCTCAATGGAATATTGACATGGTGGGTTATTATGAAGAGGAAATATATGCAGAGGAAATAAGCGATTATATGTATGTTTTTGATGCAGTGGTTATACATTTCTACCTGTCACCCTTGGGATCAACCTTTGCCGGGTTAAATTACAGGGATATTATTGTCCCTCCCGGTGATAATTGCCTCGATGGCGATTATACGGCAGATGATCCTTATGAAGTTTACACAGATGGTGTTTGGGATTTTGCAGATATGGACGAAAGACTTGAATGTGCTTACTATGGATTAATAGGTTTAGGCAATCAGCCCGGGAATTTTCACGAATTTATTAAGAACTATATTGATGATGCAATAGCTGACCATGCCGATTTTATGGAATTTCTTGCTACAGACGACGGGCCCGAAGTAAAAGAATTATGGGTGACAGAACAGTCAGTGAGTGCAAAGGAGAAAGATCCGGATAAGGAAGCCTTCGTAGGTGTTGTGGCCAATAGTTTTTTACAGGCTTATGTTACACAGGAATGGCTGATGAAAAATATAAAATTGAATTTTGTTGCTCTGGCAAGG
>JBIOHA010000162.1:0-6625 GCA_044448625.1 Chitinophagales bacterium
GCTCATCTAAATGCAACTGGTCGGGACCGATACCCTCAATTGGTGAAATCACTCCTCCTAATATATGATACTCGCCGTGATATTGGTTTGTATTTTCAATTGCAATAAGATCACGCAGGTTTTCGGTAACGCAGATCACTGAATGGTTTCGCTTCGGATTGTTGCATATACTGCATAACGCATTTGCTTCATCTGCGATATTAAAACAATTACGGCAAAAATGAATCTCCGTTTTTAATTTTACTATTGCATCTGCAAATAATTCTGCATCCTCCTTTTTTTGTTTCATTAAATGGAGAACAAGCCTTAATGCAGTTTTTCTGCCAATGCCCGGAAGTTTGGCAAATTCGTTAACAGCATTATCCATCCATTTGGAGGGTAAATTCACTTTCTATGCTTTAGTTTTAATTATTGAGAATCTTTGTCCCATTTACCGAGATCACTTTACAGTTCTCCAGCTTATTACCGTTGCAAACACCTTTTATCACGATCTTATCACCTAATTTAACCATTTCGGCTTCTTTCAAATTCTGCGCTTCGAAATAGCATTTTATTCCGAAAGGATCGTTGTTCAATCCTTTTAAAGCAAAATAATTACCCTGCTCAAAATCATTTCCAGTTTCAGATACCTCGCCTTCAATCTGCAGCACTTCCTGATCGTACTTTTTTCTGTAACCCACTTCATCTTTCCTAAATTCCTCCGACATCTGCTCTGCTGATAAACTAGCACTTGCATTTGCAGTTGTGATATCTATCACTCTCGCTGAATCAAGAATTTTGTTGCCGCCAATTATTAATGCCCCTGTGAACAACAGAGATATCAATACAAGAGGAAAAGTTTTACGTTTTGATATATCCTGTGACTTGAATTTTTCATCACTCATCACCAGATACCTTCCTGCAGCGAATAGATGGAAGAGAATAGGCAATGCAAATCGTGCAAGCAGGAACGGCTCCCAATTCGGGACGAGATTAAATTTAATAACCCCGTAAACCAAGCCCGGCAAGATCACCCAGAATGCAAGCAGTATAAACCATCCTGCATTATTTTGACCGAGGTAAAACCTGTCGGATCCGCTGCTCCCCGTGAACAGCGCTAACACAAGGGTTATTTTTTTTGATTTCATCAGGTTTATTGAGTTCAGCAAAAATAGACACAAAAGAAGGATTTCACCTTAATTGTTAAAATCGTGACACATGGTACATCGGAAAAAAATTAATAAATTTGAAAAAAGTATCACTCTTTATATAGTATAACAACCATATTTGTCTAATTATTCTTTAGCGACAAGACACACCACAGGATGAAAAGAATCTTATTATTGATAATTGCTATCCAGCTAAGCACTGCTTATGCTCAGCAATATATTGAAGTAGGGGTTTTTGCCGGGGTGAGCAATTACCAGGGCGATCTCGCACCTGTTGCCTTTGTGCCTAAAGAAACCCATCCTGCCTTTGGCGCATTTTATAAATTCAATTTCAATTACTGGTTTGCATTTAAAGGATCCATTTACTCGGGATTTATTTCCGGAAACGACGATAACTCCACCGAAGAATGGAAACAGGAGCGCAATTTGAGCTTCGTTTCTAATGTTCAGGAGGTATCTGTATTTTTCGAACTCTTCCTCAAAAAATATAACCCGAATTACCGCTGGAATATTTTATCCCCATATGTATTCATTGGTTTTGCCGGATATCATTTCAATCCTATGGCAAATTATAATGGTGTTTGGTACGAGCTTCAACCATTAGGCACCGAGGGCCAGGGCAATCCCTATTATCCCGATCGGAAGCCATATAGCCTCACCCAATACGCAATTCCAATGGGAATGGGTTTCAAGGGATCCATCACCAAAGACTGGAACCTGGGTATTGAGATAGGGTATAGAAAAACTTCCACCGATTATCTGGATGATGTAAGCACCACCTATGTGGCCAAAGAGATTCTCCTTGCCGGAAATGGCGACCTGGCCTGGCAGCTTTCGAACCGGACAGATGAAATGAACGGAGGAATTCCGATCGACCGGGATGACCATAAATACCGTGGGGATGACACAAACAAGGACTGGTATATATTTTCTGGGGTAACCCTATCGAGGAATATTGAAACCAAATCGTGGGACAAGGACAAATACAAGGTGAGCACCAATAAGAAAAAGCCCGGGCTACGGGCGTCAAAGAAAAAGGCCGACTGCCCCGGAATAAGAAAAAGCTTCAAAAAGAACAAAAAGATCGGGAACAAAACCCTGTTCCACCGTCGATAAAATTGGAAAGTCCACACACAATAAAATCGTCATAATACAGTTATATTTTAGTGCTATTGCATTTTTTGATAACTAATCAATATTTTTGTTAATAAATCCAATACGGTTCGGATGAAAATATTTAAACTCCTCGGTTTTCTTTTCATATCAGGCAGCATATCCGCTCAAATGTCTTATTTTGAAGTAGGATTATTTGGAGGTGTTGCTAACTACTACGGCGACATGACCCATGATTATGTGGTGATAGATGAATCGCATCCTGCCTATGGAGGTTTCATCAAATACAATTTCGACCCTTTCAAAGGGATTAAACTCAATGTATACAGCGGAACAGTTTCGGCGGCCGACGCAAATAGCGACCGCGCAAACCTTAACGCCAGGAATCTCAGCTTTACCTCTGATGTTACTGAAGTTGCCTTTACCTTCGAATACAACATCGGCGGTTACCGCCCTGTAGAATTCAAGAAGCGGTTTACCCCTTATGTTAATGCCGGGCTTGCCGGTTTTCATTATAACCCCCAGGCTTTTTATGAAGGTGAATGGTACGATCTTCAGCCACTTGGAACAGAAGGACAGGGAATGGAGATCTTCCCCTTCCGTGAAAGATACCGCTTATATGAATTTGCTATTCCTTTCGGTTTAGGAATAAAATGGGCCATGACTGAACGCTGGAACCTCGGACTTGAATATGGAGCGAGGTGGACGTTTACCGATTACCTGGATGATGTGAGTAAGACCTATGTCGACAGAAATTTATTGATCGAAGCAAATGGCATTGATGCCTATAATCTCTCAAACAGAAGCGGCGAATATTTGGTTGGTGAACCATTTGATTATGATAACAACGACTGGCGAGGTGACCCAAGAAATACCGACTGGTATATGTGGTTTGGAATTACCCTTAGCAGAAATATGATAAAGGGAATTGAAGAAGGATTCAGAACTACAACGAAAAATATTTTAGGTTGCCCCGGACCAAGGCATATCAATAAACCGAAAAAGCATAAGTAATAAATAATTAATGGTTGGATAATATAAAACGGGATGTTTTTTTAAGCATCCCGTTCTTTTTGTGCATAACTTCAATCGGGAAAATTTAATTAATTCCTTCTTTTACAGATAAAATAAATATGTCGCCGCAGTTATTATTAATTTTTGTTGCAGGATACTTTCTTTTGTTGCTGGTAGTGGCATATTTTACTTCAAAAAATTCTACCAACGAAGCTTTTTTTAATGGAAATAAAAATTCCAACTGGATGCTTGTTGCATTTGGAATGATAGGCACTTCACTATCAGGAGTAACCTTTGTTTCTGTGCCGGGTACTGTCGGAAATTTTGACGGCGAAATGCATAAAGCTTTTGGTTATATGCAGGTTGTGATCGGGTATTTTTTGGGATATATTGTTATTGCCTACGTTTTGTTGCCCTTGTATTATAAATTAAATCTCACTTCCATTTATGATTACCTTGATGAGCGGTTTGGTGCTGTGGCACATAAAACCGGTTCCCTGTTTTTTATTATTTCTAGAACAATTGGCGCTACAGCACGTCTTTATCTTGTAATTAATGTAATTCAAATTTTTATTCTCGATGGCCTTGGAGTGCCATTCACGATTACTGCACTGATCATTCTTTTAATGATTTTGTTGTACACATTTGAAGGTGGTGTAAAAACGATCGTGTATACCGATACACTGCAAACTACATTTATGCTTGCCGGTCTTATTATTTGCATTGTATGCATAATGCAGAACCTCAACCTTCATCTTCACTCATCATTAAACGAACTTTCATCCAACGGTTTTACCAATATTTTCAATTTTGATATAAATAGCAAAAGCTTTTTTATCAAACAAATTATCGGCGGTATGTTCATCACCATTTCCATGACAGGCCTCGACCAGGAAATGATGCAAAAAAATATAAGCGTTAAAACCTTAAAGAATTCCAGAAAAAATGTGCTTTCTTTTAGCTTGGTGCTGGTAATCGTAAACTTTTTATTCCTGCTGTTGGGTGGTTTATTATATGTTTATTTAATGCACAATGGTGGAGTATATGATGGAAAAACATTTATATCAGGTGGAAAAAATATTATTGGCGATGATGTGTTTCCAACAGTTGCGCTTCAGCTTTTGCCTTCAGCAATTTCACTTATATTTATTATTGCGTTGATTTCTGCTTTATTTCCAAGCGCCGATGGTGCGCTTACTGCGTTAACATCATCATTTTGTATCGATATGCTGGCTATAAAAAAACGCCAGGATATGAATGAGCAACGCAAAAAGCGTTTGCGAAAAACGGTACATATCTGCTTTGCTTTTGTTTTTCTTATTTGTATACTGGTTTTCAAAGCGATCAACGATAAATCAATAATCGGGATAATTCTTGATCTTGCATCCTATACCTATGGCCCTTTATTGGGATTATTTGCATTCGGGATAATAACTCGCAGAAATTTAAAACAAGGGTGGCCAATTGTTGCGGTATGTTTCATCTCCCCCTTAATATGCTATGTTCTAAGCAAAAATGCATCACTATGGTTTAACGGATATCAGATCGGAATAGAGCTGTTGCTTATAAATGGAATTTTAACTTTTACGGGATTATATCTAATTTCAACAAAAACTAAAGAACAAAATGGCTGATAAATATCGAAAGAAGAAATTATTTAAAGTAAAGGACTGGACTGAATTAAGTGCCCAATCAAGCTGGCGCATGTTTAAGATCATGGCAGAGTTTGTAGATGGATTCGAGAATATGGATAAAATTGGTCCATGTGTTTCGATCTATGGTTCTGCCAGGACAAAACCCGAACATAAATATTATAAACTCGCTGAGCATATTGCTGCAAAACTGGTTCACGAAGGATTTGGAATCATAACAGGTGGCGGACCCGGGATTATGGAAGCCGGAAATAAAGGTGCATACAAAGAGGGCGGAAAATCTGTCGGCCTGAATATAGAACTGCCCTACGAACAAAATCATAATCCTTATATCGACCGCGACAAGCTCATCAATTTTAAATATTTCTTTGTGCGGAAAGTGATGCTTGTAAAATATGCGCAGGCTTTTATTTTTATGCCGGGGGGATTTGGTACACTCGATGAAATGTTTGAGGCATTAACACTCATACAAACGCATAAAATAGAACGTGTACCGGTAATATGTGTCGGAAAAACATATTGGAAAGGATTGATGGCCTGGGTAAGGGAAACTATGCTTCAAAAAGAGGGAAATATTAGTGAAGAGGATCTCGACCTTATTTTTATAAGCGATGACGCCGATGAAGTAGTTCAACATATCAGCGCATTTTATGCAACCTCTCATCTGCGCCCGAATTTCTGATCAATTGTTTATGCCTGAATTTATTTCAATTACACATTTGAAGCCGGGAGATAAGGCGCCCGAATTTGAAGCACCTGATCAGAATGGCAATATTGTTTCTTCAAAACAATTGATGGGAAAAAAATACGCCCTTTATTTTTATCCGAACGACGATACGGAAACCTGCACAAAAGAAGCATGTAATTTACGCGACAATTATCCTGCTTTACAAAAAAAGGGAATTGAAATAATTGGCGTTTCTCATGCGCAGGTGGAGTCAAAAAAGAAATTCACTGAAAAATATGGATTGCCTTTTACTCTCCTGGCTGATACCGATCAAAAAATTGTAAAAGCATTTGGTGTTTACGGTGAAAAATTATTTATGGGAAGGATGCTGGTCACTATTCACCGTGTAACTTTCATTATTGATGAAAAAGGTATCATTGAAAGAATAATTCATAAAGTGTGGTCGGGTAAAGCAGCAGATCAGATTTTAGGTATTGCAAAATGAAGCAAAACCGCCAACCGATATTTGCTTCTGTGTAAAAAAAATGTCATCTTCGCAACTGCCTGTACCGACATGCAATTGTTTGCATCAACTTTGACCAAGATTCAATACGTGGTTTTTTTATGAAAAAAAATAAAGTCGTAAAGTTATTTCTCCTCATACTTACACTTATTATTTCAGCAGGTATATACGAATCTGTTTTAGCAAAAGAGGATGGTGCCCCATCAGGTAATACTGGTTCGCCAGGTGATGATGGGCAAACCTGTGCCCATGTGGATTGTCATACAGGCAGTGCAAGCAATCGCGATGGATTAATTACAACTGATGTTCCTGCATCAGGATATCTTTCAACAGAAACTTATTTGATAACAGTTACCATAGAAGAAGCGGATGTAACAAAATTTGGCTTTTCTGCTTCGCCACAGGATCTTGACGGTTCAAAAATGGGAGAAATAGAATTGATCAATACCATACAGACCAAAGAAACCGGCGGAGGAAAATATATTACACATACTTTATCGGGTACAGC
>JBIOHA010000163.1:0-6592 GCA_044448625.1 Chitinophagales bacterium
ACCCGTCCGAACGATCATCCGTAGGAAATCTCATTTTCTCAGAGACTGCACTTCGGAACTTAACGGATTGCTTCAGGAGTATAAAAATTTCATCTCCGATCTTTTATTTTTTAAGAACTCCCTCGCAATGACCCCGTCCACTTTAAAAAATCCATTTAAATCCGCCCCATCTGCGTCATCAGCGTTCCGGCTGTTAACCCCCACTTAACATTATCTTCAAAAATACTTAAATTAGCCACATGAAAAACCTCCTCCTGAGCCTGATAATATTCGGGTTTTACACCACCTATGGTCAGGTAATGATCAACGAGATCGCACCCACAAATCCTTTACAGTATATGGATGAAGACGGCGAATATCCCGACTGGATAGAGCTCTACAATACCGGAGCAGCACCGGTCAGTCTTGAAGGGTATGGAATTACCGATAATATATCAACCTGGAATGAATGGCAATTTCCTGATCGGGAGATTGGTGCGGGTGAACGGATGATGGTTTTCGCCTCTGGTAAAAACCGAAATTGTATGACTTGTGCAGCCGCATTGATCGACCATTGGGAAACTGCGATATTCGACGACGATACCTGGGAATATTTTGTGGGCACCTCCGCTCCTGATGCAAACTGGAATAATTTACTGTTCGCAGGAACATGGTCAACCGGACAGGGTGGATTTGGTTTTGGCGATGGCGACGATAATACTGCAATAATTACCACTGCACGCTCAGTGTATTACCGCAAAACATTTGATGTGGTAGATAAAACAAAATTGATATCTGCAATAGTAAGCATGGATTATGACGATGGATTTATTGCTTATTTGAACGGCGTTGAAATTGCAAGAATGAATTTAACAGGAACTCCGAATTACAATACGTTTGCTACAACAACGCATGAGGCAACGATGTACACCGGAGGTGTGCCGGAAACTTTTGAAATAGATCCCGCAATAATTACTGCAAATTTGGTGGATGGTGAAAACGTAATTGCATTTGAAGTGCATAATCAGTCGACGGGATCGAGCGATATGACAGGAAGATCGTTTTTGCATTTTGGCATTTTAACAGCTGATGAATTTTATTTCGATAATCCCGTTTGGTTTGCAACAGGTGGAACTTCGGAAAACCTGCATACGAATTTTAAAATTTCATCGGGAGAAACAATTGTTTTATCAGATGCTGCAGGAATATTAATTGACAGCTTCACCATAAATAATATTCAGGCCGGGCATGCAAGTGCAAGAATTCCTGACGCCGCAGGTTGGTGTATTACTGATGCTCCAACTCCTAATACAGTTAATTCAGGAACATGTTATCCCGGTTATGCTTCCATGCCGGTTATTGTAACGCCTGTTGGATTTTATACCGGAACAATAAACGCAGAAATTGCCGGAACAAATATTTATTATACATTAGATGGATCGGCACCTACTGAATTTTCTGATGATTATTTATCCCCGGTATTTATTAATTCAACGGCGGTACTCAAAGCAAGAAGTTTTGAAGCAGGAAAATTACCAAGTGCCGTAGCAACAGGATCTTTTTTAATCAACGAACCAACATTGTTGCCGGTATTAAGTATCAGTGGTGATCCCTGCGATCTTTTTGATGAAGGTGCAGGATGCCCCGCCGCATACGACGATGCCATAGGATGGGAACCAGATAATCCGCAAGTGCCGGTAACCGTTGAATATTTTGACGCATCGAAAACACATCGGTTTACTTCGGATGTACGTTTTGAAGTGTGCGGAAATTCATCCATCGCATATAATGCGCAAAGAAGTATTGAATTTACCTGCGATGAAGAATTTAAAAATACTGGCGATATTGAATACAATCCTTTTGCTGATGATAAACCTGTGCTTGAAACCATTCATGGATTCAGGATACGCCAGCAGGACCAGGATGCGAATGGTGCGAGAATGAAAGATGTAATTGCAAACAGGATGGGACTACCAACACATAATGTGAGCGCAGGATATCAAAATGTTGCTTCATTTATTAATGGTGAATATTGGGGCCATTATGCAGCACGTGAAGAATTAGATCAATATTTTATTGCAGATAATTTTGGTTGCGATGCCGATAGTATCGATCTCATTAGAACCGGGTATGGCGCAGATGTTTGGTACGAAGTGGAATCAGGAACAGATACTGCGTTTTTTAATCTCGTTGATTTTATCACATTGAATGATATGACCGACCCGGTTTATTATGCAGCAGCATTGGAAAAGATCGACATGGAAAACTGGGTGGACTATTATGCCCTGCAGGTATTTATCGAAAATGAAGAATGGCTCGACCTGCTCGAAAATAATATCCGCATATTTAAATCGTATGCGCCCGACATGAAATGGAAATATATTTTATGGGACCTTGCATTCGGACAGAGCTGCTCAAATTGCAATACCCTGCAGGGAAGTTTATCCAATCCGCATAACAGCATTTATTGCGATATGTTCAATGCCATGCTGGAGAATCCGGACTTTGAAAATTATTTTATTAATCGGTTCGCTGATCTTATCAATTATTATTTCACTGCTGAGATAACCGGAAATTTAATTGATGAGAACCAAGATGAGATAGAATCGGAAATTGCAGCGCAAAATTCGAGATGGGGAACCGGATCGCCAACAACATGGAACAATAATGTAAACAATCTTAAAAACTTTTATTCTAACAGGATCCCTTATCAGCGTGATCATATTGAAAGCTATTTTAATCTTGATGATCAGGTGGATATTACGATAAATGTAAATCCTCCGGGAGCAGGATTTATTAAAATATCTACTATCATTCCACAGGAATTACCGTGGACCGGCGTTTATTTCGATGGCTCACCGGTAACGTTAACTGCAATTCCAAATCCGGGTTATAGTTTTGTTGACTGGGATGATAATATTTTTATTGCTGATGTAAATGCAATATCCTTCAATAATAATTTTACTTCCAATACTTCATTCACTGCAAATTTCACCGGCACTCCGATTTCAAACCCAATAATCGTTTCAGAAATAAATTACAATAGCGATCTTTCAATTAACAGTGGCGATTGGGTGGAATTACATAATACTTCTGCAGAAGAAATAACTATTACCGATTATACTTTTTCGTCGGATCTGTTTTATCAGAAACTTCAAATTCCAACAGGAACAATTATTCCTCCCTACGGTTATCTTGTGCTTGTTGAAAATGCCGATCTGTTCACAACACAACATCCCGGTGTAACAAATTATCTCGGCGATTTCATTTTTGATCTCTCCAACAGCGGCGATACAATTACATTAATTGATTTTTCCGGAAACATAATTTCAGCATTCTCATTTGATGACAATAAACCATGGCCGGTTACTGCAGATAATTTCGGAAGGACGATGGAACTCACACTCGCCACTGCAAATCCCGCTTTAGCGACTTCATGGTTTAATGGTTGTATTGGTGGCTCACCGGGTGAACCTTATGCACCATGTTTGGAAAATCCGATTGTTAGTGAGATCAATTATCATTCATCAGAATTAGAAGATGCCGGCGATTGGTTTGAACTGCATAATTATCTCGCAACAGATTTTGATATCAGCAACTGGACGGTAAAAGACAAAAACGATAATTATTTTAATGTGCCTGCGGGAACAATCATAAATTCAAACGATTATGTTGTATTTTATGAGGATGCAGCAAAATTCAACGCACAATTTCCGTCCATCACAAATAAAGTAGGTCCCCTCAATTTTGGTATCAGCAATGGAAATGAAGTGATCCGGTTTTATGATGGAGATGGTAAATTATTTCAATCAGTATATTATGACAACATATCACCATATCCGCTTTCTCCCGATGGAGGTGGAACAGCATTGCAGATCATAGATGTGAGTGCAGACCTCAACGATCCGGCAAACTGGGTGGCGTCCTGCCCTGAAGGAACACCAGGAACAGTATATGTTACACCTTGCGAAACGCTTAGTGTTGAAGATGATATCAACAGGCAATTATTTATTTATCCAAATCCGGCAAATAATTTTATTTCATTTTCGATCCCAACCGGTGAACAGGATCTAACTGCTATTGTTGTTTCAGATATCACAGGTAAAATTATCCTCATGCATCATCCCGCAGCGGGAACTGAAATAACAATTGATATTTCAAAATTGCCTTCAGGAATTTACCAGGTGCAATTGTTGAATACGGAAAATAAATATTCAACGTCCTTTATTAAACAATGAAAACATTTGTATAAAATAAAAAGTCAAACTTAAATATGAAAAAACTCCTCCTCTCTCTTACGCTCAGTATTCCATTTGCGATCAATGCGCAACTGCTCATCAATGAAGTAGTTTCATCCAACCTCGGCCCTTTTGATGATGAGGACAGCGAATTTTCCGACTGGTTTGAAATTTATAATGCCGGTGCTACAACAATTAATATCGGTGCATATGCTGTTACCGACGATGCATCCATCTGGAATAAATGGTTATTGCCTGATCTGGATATTAATTCCGGCGGAAGAGAGATTATTTATGCATCAGAAAAAAATCGCGATTGTTTTGGTTGCGGAGGTGTTGTGAATTTTATGCATACCAATTTTAAATTGAGTGCAGGTGAAACATTATATCTATTTAACAACCTGGGTGTATTACTTGATTCTGTTACGATTCCTTTTTTAACTAATCAACACGGGTATGCAAGAATTCCGGATGGCAGCGGATGGTGCTATGAAGAAAGTCGCAGCCCTGATCTTGCCAATACAGGAATTTGTTATACCGGTTATGCAACAACTCCAACAATAATTACAGCGCCCGGATTTTATGGTGGAGGAGTTGATGTTGAAATATCCGGAACTGAAGTATATTATACCACAGATGGCAACTGGCCCGATTTTACAGATGATGTTTATACAGGACCAATAAATGTTGCTTCAACAAGCGTAATTAAAGCAATACAAAAAGAAGCCGGAAAATTACCGAGCCGTGCAGCTACCGGAAGTTTTTTTATTGATGAAAACACTGAATTACCGGTAGTGAGTTTAACAGGCCGCCCCTGCGATTTTTTTAATATTGCTCCATGTTATATCGGTGCATATGATAATGCTGGTGGATGGGAACCCGACAATCCTCAGGTGAAAGGAACGGTAGAGTTTTTTAATGCCGATAAACTGAGGATGATCAACGAAGATATTAAATTCGAAGTTGCCGGAAATTCCTCTATCGCAGTTTATTCACAACGTGGTTTGCAATTTACCTGCGACGAAGATTTTAATTCAGACAGCGAAATTCAATATAATATTTTTCAGCACGACAAACCTGCATTGGATTCTTTGCAGGGATTCAGATTAAGATCAAATCTCGATTGGGGAAATTCATCAGCGAGAATGAAGGATCTCATTGTAAATAGAATTGCACTGCAAACCGATGCAGGTGCTGCGGCTTATCAGAATGTTGCAGCATTTATCAATGGTGATTATTGGGGGCATTATTCTGCACGCGAAGAATTAGATAAATATTTTCTCAGAAATAATTTTGGCTGTGATCCTGATAAAGTGGATCTGATTAGAAGTGGTGCCGGTGAGGATGTTTGGGATGTTGCTGAAGCGGGGTCAGATACTTCTTACTGGAACCTTGTTGACTGGATGGAAAGCAACGACATGAGCGATCCTGCAAATTATGAAATAGCATTGAGCATGATCGATATGGAAAACTGGATCGATTATATGGCCACACAGGTATATGTAAATAACGATGAGATGGCTTATAATATCCGTTTCTTTAAAAGTTACGAGCCGGAAATAAAATGGCGTTTTATTTTATGGGATGCAGGCGCAGGGTCAGAAGGTGAAACTGCAAACAGTTTACAGTCGCTGCTTAATTTTGCTTATTTGAGCGACGAAATAATTTTATTCGACCGCATGATGAGCAATATTGATTTCCAAAATCATTTTATCAACCGCTATGCTGATATCATGAATTATTATTATACCCCGGAAATTATTTTACCAATGATTGATGAGAATGCGGCAGAGATCGAAGCTGAAATTCCTGATCAGCATGCAAGATGGGGAACGGGAAGTCCCGCAACCTGGACAAATGGTGTAGATCTGCTCAAAGGATTTTATGACAACAGGAATTATTACCAGCGCAATGAGATCGAAAGTTATTTTGACATGAATGACCAGGTGGATATTACCATTGAAGTTAATCCTCCGGGTGCGGGTTATATTAAGATATCAACAATAATTCCGCAAACACTTCCATGGACGGGTGTTTATTTTGACGGTTGTCCCGTAACGATCACAGCAATTCCAAATGCAGGGTACACATTTGTCGACTGGGAAGCAAATCCATTCATCACAGATCCGCTTGCAATTGGATTTACAAATAATATTTCTGATAATACAACCTTCACAGCAAATTTTAACGGATCTCCCATTGTAAATCCTGTTATTGTAAGTGAAATAAATTATAATAGCGACAGCACCATGAATAGTGGCGATTGGATTGAACTTTATAACCCTTCTCCTACACCAATTAATTTAAGCGACTTTGTTTTTTCGAATAAACAATTTTATAACAAATTTAAAATTCCTGTAAATACTGTTATTGAA
>JBIOHA010000164.1:0-6579 GCA_044448625.1 Chitinophagales bacterium
ATTGTAGAAGGTCGCTCAGTATTTGGCCTGATGGTGATGCAGGGCTTCTTTCTGAATGTTGCTTCTTCCTGGATTCCACCGCTGTCGGTGACTATGAATTCTGAGTATGCTATCAGTTTCTGAAAAGCAAAATAGCCCATCGGACTGCTGAGGATCAAATTATCTGTTTCGATAAGGTGCGTGAGCAAAACATTTTTTTGCAACTGATTATATGTGCGAGGGTGGACTGAAAAAATAATCAGGGTGTCTTTTGCGATCGATTTAATTAATGCGATAGAACGATCAAGTAATTCTTTTGTATCAACATTCGACGGACGGTGAATTGTTACTAATGCAAAAGGCCTGTTTTTGATTTCTAATTCTTCAAGGATCGGATCTCTTTGAATTTGATGTTCAAAAGCAACGATTGTGTCTATCATCGTGTTTCCCACAAAAAAAATGGAATCTTCTTTGAAACCTTCATGTAAAAGATTTTTTAAACCACTTTCTTCGGTTATAAAATGAAAAGTGCTTGCTTTATCAGCAATAATCCTGTTGTGTTCTTCAGGCATGGTATCATCAAAACTTCTTAATCCGCTTTCCACATGTGCAGCGGTAATTTTCAGATCCATTGCAACTTCTGCTGCCGCCCTGGTTGAATTTACATCACCAACCAATACAATTAAATCAGGATGAAAAGTTGCTTTAATGAGGGAGGTTAATTTATCTTTTATCTCAGCGATCTGGGCATCCGGATCGAGGGGTTGTATCTCAAAAAAGTAATCAGCATGAATATCCAGTTCATTTAAAAAAACTCCTGAAAGACTATGGTCGTAATGTTGACCGGAATGTAAAATGCGCAGATCAAGCTGAGGGTAGGCTGAAGCAATTTTTTTAAACTGAGATATCTTGATAAAATTTGGACGTGTGCCCGCTATCACGAGGATCTTTTTCATCTTGTGCAAACTTATTGAGTTTTATCCATAGGTTGGATTGAATGCAAATAAAGATTCTGCTTGTGATAAATAAATTTCAAAGCCTAACAAATGAATCCCAGGCTTGCTGCCAATTAAACCTGCACTTCTATCTCATAGATATTGACCTTATATTTGCGCTGATATTCAATTACTATGGGTCACGACACAATATTATTAATAGGAGCCAGCGGGCAGATCGGGGCGGAACTCACCTTATTGCTAAGAACTAATTTCGGAAGTGCAAATGTAATTGCCACAGATATAAAAAAACCGGGAGGCGATCTTTTTGAATCCGGACCTTTTGAAGAATTAAATGTTTTAGATAAAACGAGGCTGGCTGATTTGGTAAATAAATACAAACCATCTCAGATATATAATATGGCCGCCATCTTATCGGCCACCGGTGAAAAATATCCGCAAAAAGCATGGCAGCTGAATATGGAAGGACTAATAAATACACTTGAAATAGCAATTGAAAATAAAATAAAGAAAGTGTACTGGCCAAGTTCAATCGCCGCATTTGGTCCCACTACGCCAAAAGAAAATACGCCCCAGGTAACAATAATGGAACCGAACACCGTTTATGGCATTTCAAAACTTGCAGGCGAAAGATGGTGCGACTGGTATCATTTAAAATATGGGCTGGATATAAGATCAATTCGTTATCCGGGAATTATCAGTTATAAAACGGAACCGGGCGGAGGAACAACTGATTATGCAGTGGATATTTATTTCAAAGCAAAACAAACCGGGAAATATGCATGTTATCTTGGCGAAAATACCATGTTGCCCATGATGTATATGCCGGATGCCATTCGGGCAACAGTTGAATTAATGGAAGCCCCTGCAGAAAAAATAAAAGTACGGTCGGCATATAATTTAGCTGCCATGAGTTTTACTCCGGGATTGGTTGCTGCATCCATTAAAAAAACAATTCCCGATTTTGAGATCAGTTATAATATCGACTATCGCCAAAAAATTGCTGCAACATGGCCGGGAAGCATTGACGACAGTACTGCCAGAAGTGACTGGGGATGGAAACATGAATATGATCTCGATAAAATGACGAAGGATATGTTGGATAATATTGAATAAAAAAATTAATTAAGCAAAAAAGGATTTAAGATGTCAATTAAAAAAATAGCGGTGATGACGAGCGGTGGCGACAGTCCGGGAATGAATGCATGCATCAGGGCAGTTGTGCGCACGAGTATTTATCATGAACTGGAAATCTATGCAATTAAACGTGGATACGAAGGAATGATTGATGGCGATTTTGCAAAAATGGGTTCACATGATGTAAGTAATATTATTCAGCGTGGAGGTACAATTTTGAAGACAGCAAGAAGCGAAAGGTTTATGCACGCCGAGGGAAGGAAAGCTGCTTTTGAAAATTTAAAAAAACATGGCATCGAAGGATTTATTGCGATTGGTGGCGATGGTACTTTCAGAGGCGCTACTATTTTTGAAAAAGAATTTGGGATATCATGCGTTGGTGTTCCGGGAACGATCGACAATGACCTTTTTGGTACGGATTATACTTTGGGTTTTGATACAGCGATTAATACTGCCATTGATGCAATAGATAAAATACGTGACACTGCTTTTTCGCATAACAGGTTATTTTTTGTTGAGGTGATGGGAAGAGATGCAGGATTTATTGCACTCTCAACTGGAATTGCCGGAGGTGCAGAGGCAATTGTAATTCCGGAAACAGAAACTGATATCGAAAACCTTATTGCCATTTTGGAAAAAGGCTGGAAGCATCAAAAAACATCGGCGATCGTAATTGTTGCTGAAGGTGATGAACGCGGAGGCGCATTCGAAATTGCACGACTGGTAAAAGAAAAGTTCAATGAATACGATACCCGTGTTTCTGTGCTTGGCCATATTCAACGCGGGGGTAATCCAACAGTTCGCGACAGGATATTAGGATCGCGGTTAGGATTGGCAGCTGTTGAAGCATTGATAGAAGGAAAGAAAAATGTGATGGCAGGATTGGTAAATGATGAAGTTGTATTTACGCCATTTGCAAACGCCACTAAACATCATATGGATATTAATAAACAGATGTTGCGGTTGGTGGAGATACTTGCGCTTTGAACGGCCGATGAACAGCCGATGAACAGCCGATTTGATTAAGAACCTTTTTAAATTTTCACAAACGATTTCGTGATCGATTGATCGGAAGTATTAAATCGAATAAAATAAATACCTGAATCGAAATTGTGTACATCCAAAACATTTTCACCTTCAAAATATTTATTCAATAAAATCTCATTTCCCATAATATCGTAAATGGTGGTTTCTGCATTAACGCCCAATGGAAGAATAAATTTCAATTGATCCAGAACAGGATTTGGAAATAAATTGATTGCACTAAGCGGAAGGTCAAAAATCGAATTGCAAATTGTTACGTTTACAACTACAGTGTCGACATTATCACAACTATTCACATCAGTTCCGGTAACGATATAGGTTGTTGTTGAGGTTGGATGAACAGAAACCGAATCGCAATCACCACAGGGAGATAATTCAGGATCCCACGAATACACTAAACCACCTGAAGCCACAAGGAGAGTGCTATCTCCCATACAAATCGTAACGTCTGATCCTGCATTTATTTCCGGTTTTTCATTCACATTGATAAATACGGAATCATTGGAAACGCATCCATTTGTATCGGTAATAAAAACTGTATAAATAATATCATCCAGCGGACTGCAATCAGGCGATTGAATTAAATTATCGTCGAGATAAAGGGAAGGGATCCATTCGTGAGAGACGCCATCGGAGGAAAATAAATTCAATATGTTGTTTTCGCATAATGCAGTATCAGGACCGCCTGTAACCGGAATATAATCGAATAGTGAAATAATTACTGAATCAATATCCGTGCAACCGATCGAATCAATAACTGTTACTTCATATCCCATTGATGTAAGCGGCGAGCATAATGGGTTTGATATAGTCGCATCATCAAGAAAAATTGCTGGATTCCATAAATAATCAACACCACCGGAAGCAAATAACAGCGTTGAGGTTGCGGAACATATTGTTGTATCATTTCCTGCAAAAGCGAAATCGGCAGAAACAATGCAATGGAAAGTATCAATTCCCTGACATCCATTTTCTGCTGTAACCATTAAATTAAAATCCTTATCGTTTAGTATTGAAACAGAAATTATACTATCGGTAGAAATTAAAGTTAAATCCTGGAACCAATAATAATTAAACGGTCCGGGATTCCCTGTAATAATAATATCGGATCCAAGAAGAAATGTATCTCCAAGGCACACAGATATCTCTGTTGTTGCATTAATTAAAATAGGATCCGGTTGTGGGACAATGGCAGAAAAGGTTTGCGCACATCCGTAATAGGTTGTTGCAGTAATTTCAATTTCACCTGCAAATAATCCTGTTGCAGTGATACCAAATTGCGGTGGCGATGTATTCCATTCCAACGTATACATATCCGGATCATTGATTGAAATTGCGGCAGTTCCATCATTGGATCCATAACATGAAGTACTGTCGGTCAGCACCGTAGCATCAATCACGCATGGACCAACATTCATGATCCAGTAATCGTAACCACCAACAGCATTTTCATGTTTATAGGGGCTCATATCAGAAGAAGAATATCCGCCAATGATAAATTTCCCGGGTGCTGTTTCAATTACGTCTGATGGCGTATCATTTTTTGTCCCTCCAATCGTTTTATCCCAAATTACGGTTCCTGTTGTATCCATCAGAACTATCCAACAGTCACCCCATAAATCACCTAAGTTGTGTTCACTTTTTTCATCGCTTGTATCCGACCATGATAAGCCAGCAATAATAAAATTTCCATCTGAAGTTTCTTCGCCCCATAGCCCAACATCTGCACCCGCCTCTCCCATTGTATTTTCCCATTCAATTGTTCCGGCAGCATTTAATTTTAATATCCAATAATCTGCGTTAATACTGTAAGGCGGTTCACTCTTATCTGCACAAATATCTGAACCAGAAAATCCTGCAAGTATAAAACCACCATCAGAGGTTTCTTTAATTGTATAAGCCGCATCATCGCCATTACCGCCGATAGTATTTTGCCACATAATATTAAAGTTGCTGTCAAGTCGCAACACCCAAATATCAATTCCACCATAATTGCCTTCTATTTTTTCAAGCCCTGCGGGAGAAAATGAATATGCTCCGAGACAATAACCGCCATCTGCAGTGTTGGTCATGCATTGTAAATAATCCTGCCCATTGGTTTGAATTGTATTTTGCCATACAATTTCGCCGTCGCTATTTAGTTTAATCAACCATATTTTGGGGAGGCCATAACTATCTTCTGTTTTATCTCCTGAAATGGGAGAACCCGACGAAGCGCCTAATAAATAACCGCCATCCGGTGTTAGTAAAACTGAATATAATATTTCGGATTCGGAGCCACCGATAGTATTTTCCCATTCAATGCTGAGATCAGCATTTAATTTCACCATCCAAATATCGTCGCCACCATTTGATGGTTCACTTTTATAGATGCTTACATTGCTGTGTGAAGTGCCGGCAAGAATATATCCGCCATCAGGTGTTGGTAATGCATCCCATAGATCATCCAACGAATTACCACCAAGTGTTCGCTGATTTAATATTTGATAGTTCGTATCGAGTTTCACCACCCAATAGTCGTCGTTACCTAATCCATTCTCTGATTTATCGCCGCCCATATCTGAATTTGAATAACCAGCCAACAGAATTGTTCCATCGGCAGATCGGCAAACGCTGTATAAAAATTCTCGGCCCAGGCCACCCACGGTTTCTTCTTTTAATACATAAGGAGCCTGGGCAAATGAACAATTAATTGAGAATAAAGCAGCTATAATTAAAAAGTATTTGTGCATAGGAGATTTAATAATTACAATAAAGATAAAAAAAGTGTGAGAAACTATAGGGATGGAGCGGTTAGTTAAATCCTCTGTCGCATTACTTCATACAAAAACATCCCCGCAGCAACAGATACATTATAGGAATCAAAATTATGCTGCATCGGTAATTTTACATTTTCGGAAATAAATTTTCTTGCACCACTGCTGATACCTGTGTCTTCTGCGCCCATAATAATTGCTGTTGGAAGTGTGAGATCTGTTTCATGAACAAATTTATCGCCGTTGCTATCTGTGCCAATGATTTGGATACCATTTAATTTTAAATAATCGAGAATGGCGCTGAGATTTTTTTCACGGCAAACTGGGATTTTGGTAAGTGCACCTGCAGAGGTTTTAATTGCATCTTCGTTTACGGGTGCAGCGCTGTTAACAGGAATGATGATGGCATGAACACCACTTGCGTAAGCAGTTCGTGCAATGGCCCCGAAATTCCTTATATCGGTTATTCCATCCAGGATCAACAGCAGCGGAACTTCACCCCTTTCAATAATAAAAGGCAAAATGTTTTCTATGCTTTGAAATTCTATGGAAGCAATAAAGGCAATCACACCCTGGTGATTGCCTCCGGTTAGTACATTTAATTTTTCAACGGGAACATATTGCAGCGGGATCTCTTTTTCTGCCGCTTTTTTTTTGATAAGCGGAATTATTTCACCCTGTGCCGATTGCTGCAATAATATCTTATC
>JBIOHA010000165.1:0-6499 GCA_044448625.1 Chitinophagales bacterium
ATGCAGTACCGTTTCAGCGATGAATGGGCATTCGATATCAATGCCGGTTATGTCGACGACATTGAAGGTTCATTTACTTCCATTAATTATGAAAAGTTGTTTAAATCCGGTGTGTTTTATTACAAGGGTCCGTTTGTAAAATTTTCGATGCTTTCTGTTATTCCCCGCGGACCAAATCCCTTGCGCACAGATTATAACCAACTTGAAGTAAGCTACAAGTATTTAACTTATGAGGACCTCGACTTTGAAGATGAAAATGAAGCGGGAAAATTATTTAACATTTCAGAAAAAATGCATGCCATCGGTTTATCATGGAAGGCGGGATACAATATTATACCCAGAGATATTTTTGAAGTAAACGGTTTTGTGGGATTTGGTATTCAGTTAAGGTTTAAAAGCACGCTTGTGAACAGCTATGGTTATAATTATCAGTCAGATCAGTTTCCTTTGGATGATGAAAGTACATCCACCCAAATTGTTCCGTTATTTCACACAGGAATAAAAATAGGGTTTAAAGCAATCGACAACATCAAATCAAATTAAATTAGCATACCTCAATGAAAATAAATTATCCCGCTCTATGAAAAAACAAATCATTTTTATATCAGCAATTTTATTTAATTACATTACATTATTTGCACAACAAACAGATTTTGATCATTTTCAAAGCCTGCGTGCAAAGGGACCGGTACCTGAAGATTTTACAAAATTATCATCTGAAAAATTCAGGGAAGACAGGGAAACGATGGAATCTTCCAGCCAGCGTGAAGCTGCTGATAAAGAAACATTTTTGCTTGAATCAAATTTTTTAATGGATGAGATACTCCACAGCGGCCGCGTAATTTTTGGCGACCCGGTTTCTGTATATCTCAACCAGATGAAAGACATTTTATTAAAAGATGAACCGGAATTGCGTGATAGGATCAGGGTATATACCTTGCTTTCGAATGAAGTAAATGCATTTACGGCTGATAATGGTATCGTGCTCGTTACAACGGGATTAATAAGCCAGGTGGAAAATGAAGCGCAGATCGCATTTATCCTTTGCCATGAATTCAATCATTTTATAAAGAAGCATGCCATCACCAGTTATATTGAGAACAGGAAAATTGAAAGAGGCTCCGGTGCTTACCGCAGCCTGGGAAATTCGGATATTGATCTTGAGAAGTTCCGTTATTCAAAAGAACTGGAAACGGAAGCTGATCAGTTGGGGCTCACACTTTTTAATAAATCGGCATATAGTGTTGAAGCAGCACAAGGCGTTTTTGATGTATTGCTTTATTCTTATTTGCCATTTGATGAAGTTGAATTTGATACCACTTATTTTAATGAAGGATATTATGCGCTGCCAGGTGAATATTTCTTAGACAGTTTGAATGCGATAAGCGCTGAAGAGGATTATGATGACGCAGAAAGTACACATCCCAATATTAAAAAAAGGAGGGAAGCGATGTTTATAGCAATAAAAAATGTAAATGACGACAATCGCAATGCATTCATTCTGCCTGAAGAGGAATTCCATCATATTCAGAAATTATGTCGCTATGAAGGATGTGAGCTTTTTTTAAACAACCTCGAATACGAAGATGCGTTTTACCAGGCGTATCTTCTGCAGCAAACCGATACATCAAATATTTACCTTAAAAGGGTAATGGCTGAATCGCTATATGCATTAAGTATATATCATACCGCAGGAAATCTTCCTGAAAATCATAGATACTATAAAAAAATTGAGGGAAACTCAGAACAGGTATTTTATTTTTTTTACAAGATCAAAGACCCTGAATTAAATACCCTTGCATTAAAATATACCTGGGAAGCGCATCTGGCCGACCCTTCCAATACGCAGCTTAGTGCAATGTGCCAGCAACTCGCAAGCGATCTTCAAATCAAGAATGAAACAAGTATCAAAAGTTTTTACAATGCCAAACAGGCCGAAGGAGCAATGGCTAAAAACAAAATGATTAAGCTGGATACGATAGAAATTGAAGAAGACGCCGTAGTTATTGAAGAACCGAAAACAAAATCGAAATATCAAAAAATAAAGGAAGAAACAAAAACGAAACCGGTGGAAGGTAAATCAGACAAACCTGATACTTATTGGCGATATGCTTTTGTGGATTATATGGAAGACCCCCAATTTACTGAATTAATGGCATCAACTGATGAAACCGAAACAGAAAGCGAAGAAGAAAAAAATAAAATAAAAGAAGAATATCAGCTTGGCCTTAACAAAATTGTTTTTGTAAATCCGCTCTATGTAAGTATTGATGAAAGGAATGAAAAAGTGGAATATGAAAAAGCAGAAACGAACAGGATTGAATTAAAAGATAAAATATTTTTAAATGCCAGCCTCCTGAAACTCGATGTCGAATATATCGATCATAATTCAATTGAACAGGGTGAAGCCGAAAAATTCAATGATCTCTCACTGCTCAACAGGTGGATAGCTGAGAAACTGGATCATATGGAAAATGAAGTTGACATCATCAACCTCACCAACGATGAATTAAAAGAGCTGTCGGGAAAATATGATGCCGAAAATTTTGCATGGATGGGTATCATGGCCTTCAGGGAAAAAGAGCGGAATATTGGAAGCAAAATAATGTTATGTTTGATATATCCACTGGCGCCGATCTTAATTGTTGATATGATAAAGCCGAATTTCACTACATTCTTTTTTACGTTGGTGGTTAACAGCAAAACCGGAGAAATTGAAATGCAGTATTTTAATGATACCAAAATAAATGATTCGGCATCGGTGCAAAACAGCAATATTTATTATATCCTTCAGCAAATAAAAACTCCTCCCTCAAAATGAAAAAAAATCTTACCGTTATATATATATTTATTTGCTTCAGCACGTTTGCACAAGTGCCTGGATATATGGGGCAACGATGGGCCGTATATGGCGATGTAGCCTTGTCGCCGGCTTATTATAAACAATATCTCGCTAATGATGTTTTCAATCGTTCACCTGTGCATAATTGGGGACTTA
Source organism: Chitinophagales bacterium (assembly GCA_044448625.1). Lineage (GTDB taxonomy): Bacteria > Bacteroidota > Bacteroidia > Chitinophagales > BACL12 > UBA7236. The sequence goes on from JBIOHA010000165.1 coordinate 2,999, forward strand.
ACTGCCGCTACGAAATATCAACCGATCTAACATTTAATAAATCGCAGGCGCTTGGTATATCGTTAAAACATATCACCACTACTATACCCTTTGCATATTATACCACCAAGATTCCGGAAAATGTAATCGGTTATGAACTGGCTTCCTATACCGGCGATGTTCGTTTGAATGCGAATTTTATCAGCTTTTATGTGAAAATATTCCCTTTTAAAAATAAAGGATCCATTGCACCTGTTGGGCATTACAATAAACTTGAATTCGCCATTGGTACCGCCAAAGCAAAAACAGGAAAATATGTACGCACCCAATATTCGTCATCAGATTATTATGATTATGAGAATGAAACGTTGATTCTTACTGATTTTGAATATTTAAATTACCAACGTGAAAAGCCAATGATCGGATTGTTATATTCCTTTGGCAACCAAATAGTGGTCTTCGATAAAGGCATTTTTGATTTGAATACACAAATAGGATGGATCACGCCTGTGTCAATTATCGATGGTGGCCTGACTGCAAATAACGAAGGAAGCACGGAAACAATATTTGAAGAAAATGTAGCTGAACGGATCAATGGCACCTTCTTCCTGAATATTACAATTGGATTTGGTTATTTTTTAATGTGAGCATCCAGAACAATATTTATTAATGGCTGATAATAAATCCCCTGTTCATTAAACCCCCGATTCCAATTATCCTTATATAATAAAAACCGCTTTTTAAATCCTGAGTTTCTAAAGTGATATTGTTTTTTCCCGGATGGATATTTATTTTTTGCTCCATAATTTTTTCTCCCAATTCATTTATAATAGCGCAGAATGATCCGTTCATATTTTGCGTAGCATAGATTTCAACATTAATATTATCATTTGCAGGATCAGGAAATAAATTAATTGACGACAGGAAATTAAAATGATCAACCGCTACCTGAAAGTCCACTGCTTCACTAATATCGCTGCAATCATTTATATCAGTAATTAAAACGGTATATGATCCATCTGCTGTTGCTGTATAACTCATTTCTGTTGCCCCGCTAATTTCAACACCATCCAAATACCATTGCCATTCTACACCAGTGTTTGCTGTTAAAACATTTCCGGAAACAGTAATTCCTGCTTCAAAAGCAGGCAACTCATTTACAGTTACAAAAGTTGATCTTTCACATCCGTTATCATCTATAACAACAACAGAATAAATTCCCGGCACAAGTCCAATAATATCTTCTGTAGTTGCCCCATTCGACCACTCAATATCAAATGGTGCTGCACCTGATGTAATGGTAAGATCTGCACTGCCGTTGTCCAACCCGCAGGTATAATCAATGACTGTCGCGGAGATAAGAAAATCGCCACAATCATCCTTCACTTTATAAATAATTCCCGAACTCAGGTCGCCGCAATACAGTTCGCTGTTCATGTCGGTGCCGAAGCAGGAAATGTCTTCCTGAATATCATCCATTCTTCCATAGAACCAGGGTAATCCCAAATCAGCGGCCACCCACCACCAGTTGCCCGAAACATAATCAGCACAGACATAGTATCCGTACATGCCCGGATAAGCATCACCTCTGTATACGAAACCACCTGTTATAGCAAATCCACCAGTTGTATAATTATGCGGATAATCGAGTATTGGAAAAACATAGGTGGAATCGGCAGCACAATCGTCGGTATTAAATTCAGAGAAACCTTCATAACAACGCCAGCCATAATTATGTCCCCCGCTGCCGGCAGGCTCAACATCAATTTCTTCACGTTGATTTTGCCCTACATCCGCAACCCAAAAATCACCAGTCACTTCGTCGAAACTATAGCGCCAGGGATTGCGGTAACCAATGGCCCATATCTCCGGGAGGGTATCGGTGGTTATTGCAAAAGGGTTATCAGCAGGAATTGCATATGGTGTTCCGCCGTCAATGTCAATACGGTGCATCTTGCCTAATTTATTTTCGGGGTTCTGGGCACGATCGCCGGGATCACCCGCATCGCCACCATCACCCAACCCGATATAGAGATATCCATCGGGGCCAAATTTCAAACAGCCGCCATTGTGATTCACAAAGGGCTGAACCGCTGTAAAGATTATAAGCTCTGTGGTGGGATCAGCAATATCATCATCAAAAGTGCTTTTGGTAAATCTTGAAACAACAGTATTTCCGTCGAGATCGATATAATTCACAAAAAAATATCCATTTACTGCATAGTTGGGATGAAAGGCTAATCCTAATAGTCCCTGCTCCTGGTAGCCATCTTCAATTTGCAAATGGATGTCGAGAAAGTCGTCGGGATAAACGTTTCCAAGCATATCAGTTATCTTAATATACCCTTTCCTTTCAACAATGAACATACGGTCGTCACCGGCATTGGTAATATCAACAGGATCATCAAACCCCGTTGCGAATATCTCGAGACTGATGTTAGGCTGGGCATATATTTTACAGATCACAAGAAAGCAAAGGGCAGTTGATCTTAATTTCTTATTCATATCAATGAAATTTGCACTAAAGATAAGCCTTGCCTCTATTGTTAAATTGTAATATTTCAGTAAGATTTGTTAGTACTTTTGTTTGTATATACAGAAATTGTCTTTACTTTAGTAGCGAATTCTAAACCAATAATTCCTGAATATGAAAAAATTGCTTGTAATAGCGTTCGCTGTAACCTCAGTATTCGCTATCTCCTCTTGTGCTAAAGACAGAATTAATGGATGCACAGATCCATTTTCTATAAATTATAACCCTAATGCAACTGACGACGACGGTTCATGTTTTGTACCAACGAGCCAGAAGCGTGCTTTAATGGGTGACTTTACTGCAACATGGTGCCCATACTGCGGCTCATGGGGTGGTCCTGAATTTGAAGAAGCAATCGGTCTTACTGGTGCTAACGCAATTCCACTTTCTATTCATAACACCGACGAAATAACCACTGATGAATCACAGGCGCTTACCGACTATTATGGCGCTGATGGTACTGTTGGCGGATATCCAACCCTTTATGTTTGGAACCAGATGACATTTTCTGACGGAGGAGCTGGTGCAGGTGCAGTTAATACAGAAGTAAACAGCGGCCCGGCTGAAGCTGGTGCAGTTGCTGGGTTTACCGATAATGGAACATCAGTCACTTTATCAGTTAGTGCACAGGTTTTTGCTGATGTTACAGGTGATTATTTTGTTGCCGCATATTTGATGGAAAACGGATTGGTTTATGAGCAACAAATTGCTGACGCACCTTCAGATCCAAACTGGGTGCATAACCATGTTATCCGTGCTTCTTCAAACGGAAGCTGCTGGGGTGAACAATTTATATTTGGTTTAGGAGTTAGCGGACAGGCATTTACAAAAACTTACTCCATAACAAAAGGTGCAACATGGAAAACTGAAAACATGTATTGCGTAGCTATCGTTTGGAAATATGATTCTTCAACTGATACATATACTTATATCAACGCTCAGGAAACTCATTTATAAAAAATATTTATGTTGCGAAAAACCCTTCGGAG